>NZ_JBEOXU010000022.1:0-65364 GCF_040296725.1 Streptomyces sp. NPDC002044 | reverse complement strand
CTCTCCACATAACTCACAACACGCTGCCTACACACTCACCAAAGCCCTGCCGGACCAAGGTGACGGGAAACCGTCGAGTACCGCACCAACCCTCGACATACCCGAAGAACGGCGACCCCCGCAACAACATGAATACGCCACCCGCACCACGCGAAGCAGGGAAATCACTCCAAGGAACGACCAAAAGGAACTCGACCAGAACACCGCCCCACCACACCCCACAACCGCCAACCGCAAGCGGCAAGCGGCAAGCGGCAAGCGGCAAGCGGCAAGTCCGATACCCGCACCAGCCACAAGCCGAAGCAAACACATCGCAGATCTACCAAACCCCACAGCCGAAACACAAGACCACCGGACAATGAAGCGCCCTACAAGCAGGCATCGGCATGGACAGCGCACAGCCAGGAAGGTTCCCAGGCGGCCGACGGCAACCGGCCAGCCGTCCGGCGAAAGGCGGCGCCGACCACGGTGGCAGAACCGAACCGAACCGGCCCGATGACCATAGAGGTGACACCCACCCGCCAGCCTGGGCCGGTGGCCGCCGAGTTGATGCGGATGTCACAGCCACTCAGGTCCACGCGTACACGACCCGCACTCAGCAGGGCTGCACGCCCACCCGACCCGCCACTCAACTCACCCACCCGGCCCGCGCTGTCCTCGCGACGAAGGCCATAGCCGGCTTGAGAATCTCGATACCCCTGCCGCGGACGGCGGTTCTCCCGCCGCAACTCGGCGGCCTCGGAGCGCTTCATCGCTCACCGGGCCCTTGGATTGGTCGCTCCCAATGGCCTGGGCCAGCCGAAGCCGCGGCCTCACACGGTCCCGGTCAGGTCGACGTCCCGGACGACATTGGGGACCCGGCGGTCCCCGCAGGCACAGCTCGATGATCCCGGCCTTGAAGCCAGCATGAATGGCCGCCCCAGTCACGGCTACTTCTTCGGCACGTTCTCGGTTGCGGACATCCCTCCCAGGGCGCGACCCCAGATCTCCGGATGCCCACCACACCGAAGCAACCTCCCACACACGCCAAAGACCACACAATGGAAGAGGGCACCGGCCCACACACCGTCAAAAGCCAGAAGCGGAACGAAAACCGCCGCGATACCCCGCCCCGGCAACTCCGACACCACACGAAGACCACGAACCAGGCGAGGACGACTGTAGAAGGCCCCAACAAAAGCCGCCCCGCATCCACAACCCGGCTACGGACTACGGAGCAGACCATCACCCGCCACAACACCCCTCCCCTCATGCTACGTTCACGCGATGACCCACCCCCCAAACACCACCACACCCCTCATGGCGAACCAAGCCGCCCTCATCACCGGCGCAAGCTCCGGCATCGGAGCGGAAGCCGCCCGCGTCTTCTGCCGCGAAGGCGCCGTCGTGACGCTCATAGCCCGCCGCGAACCCGAACTCGCCGCTCTCACCGAAGAACTCCGTGACGCCGGCTACGAAGCCCAGTACGTCATCGCCGATGTCCGTAACACCCACGACGTCGACCACGCCATCCAAACCCACCTCAACGCTTACGGACGCCTCGACTCCGCCTTCAACAACGCCGGCATCGGCGCCACCCCTCAACCCATGCACCTGCTCGACGAATCCACCTACGACATCGTCATGGACACCAACACCCGCGGCACCTGGAACTCCATGCGCCACGAGATCCGCGCCATGCTCAACAACCCCCACGGCGGCCAAATCGTCAACAACAGCAGCACCGCCGGCCTCGTCGCCACCCCGGTTACCGCCCCCTACATCGCCTCCAAACACGCCGTCATCGGCCTCACCAAGGCCGCCGCCAACGAATACGCCCCGCACAACATCCGCATCAACGCCATCGCCCCCGGCACCACCAACACCGAAATGATCAACAACTGGCTCGCTCAAAACCCCCACATCGAACAAACCCTCCTCGACACCACCCCTCTCCCCCGTATCGCCACCCCCACCGAAATCGCCGAAGCAGCCGCCTGGCTCTGCAGCCCCCGCTCCTCCTTCGTCCTCGGCACCACCCTCTCCGTCGACGGCGGCTGGACCACCCGCTAACCACCCATCACGGGAACAACCACAACCACAACCACACAGTCACTGGCACGGCGCCCTTTGTGGGCCGGCTAAGCCAGCGCTCAGTCACGACTTCTTCCGCCTGCGAGCCCGCATTGCCGGACACCGACGGACAGCTCGCGGACCACTTCCAGGGCTGACACGCCCCACCGACTGACCGACACCCCGCGAACGGGCTCGGCCAACCTCCCCGCGCACCGAATCGTTCGCGAGCGGCGGACGCGGAAGGTGGTCCAGAGGCTGGAAGGTGCAGCTTCGTCCGCGTTCAGCAGGAGGAAATCGGGCTCGGTCCGCGGCAGTTCCCGTCGGGGAAGCGACTCAGACCCAGTTCGCTGAGCGTCGTTCTGCGATCAGCGTCCAGGTCGGGGCCGGGTAGCCGTCAACCGGAGCATCCCGGCGAGTCCATCGGCCCCGTCGAAGTGGGGAGCGGCTTCCGAATCTGCGGCCCCGTGAGGGTCGAGAGCCGCGTACCCGCCCGGGCCGATGGCGCTGTCCGAAGCGGCTGGTCTGCCGCGGCTACGAAGCAGTGCCAGACCTGAGCGGCTGAAAGGCTGAGCGGCTGAGCGGCTGAGGGAAGCGGACCAGCGGGCCGGGTTCCGCGGGGCGGCGTCTCCGCGCTGGACGGCGTCTCCGCGCTGGACGGCGTCTCGGCGCTGGACGTCCTCACGCCGGACCGCGTCCTCCCGCCAGCGGGGCTCGCCGCAGCCCCCGCGACGGCCGACCCCCGGGACCTGGGGCGGGGAAGTGCGACAGCCAGCCGGAAACGGGAAGCGGGGCCGGGTCAGTGAATGACCCTGAAACTCCGCCACGGAAGACTCTCCGGTGCCGTCACGTTCGACAGGGTCGTCGCCGTGTACACGCCTTCTCCCCCCGCGACTTCCCGGCAGTCCGCCGTCCGGTACAACACGACGTCCACCAGCGTGTTGTTCACCACGTGCGTGGCACCTGCCGGAACACCAATGCGGTGGCACCCCTTCACGAGCGTATTGGAGTACGACACCTCGACCCGCGCGTCCTCCCCGCGGAAACTCAGCATCCCCACCGTGCTCCGCCCGAGGCCCGAGCAACCCGAGACGACCGCCATCCCCACCGCGACCCCCGACACCACACCCACACACCGGCGCAACACCCTCACACCAACCCCATCCATCCAGACCGACAATCCAGACCGACATCTCACATCCCGCATCCTCCCCCAGCCCCCACCACCCGGCACTCCGAGCACCACCAACCGGATGATCACGCCGTACGCGCCACGGAAAGGCGCTCGGCAGCGCGCCCCGCCCGCGCCCCGCCCCGCCCGCGCCCCCACCGGATACCAGGCGACTCGGGACCCGCGGGCCTAGCTACGGCCTGCCTACGGCCTACGGCCTACCACGTACAGGCAGCGCCCAGGTCGTGAATGCTGTCCGCGAGTTCCGCCGGCCGATTCGGCCACCCTCTCGCATGCCAGTCGGCGATACGCCAGGCGAGCCGCCGTGGCCAGACCGGCGTCACGGCCAGTCGTGTGACGGGAACCCACACCGGCACGCCGCCGTGATTGTCGAGCTCCTCAAGTGCGCCGATGTCTCCCACGGCGTCCAAGAGGAAGTAGTGCTCGCGACGACCGTCCTTCCAGACCCGGGCCAGTTCCCCCCGTACGGTCCCTGTCAGGCCGGTCTCCTCCCACAGCTCACGGACCACCGCGGTACGCGGCGTCTCGCCGCCCTCGACCCCGCCGCCGGGTATCTCGTAGAACGGCTTCCCGTCCTCCTCCTCGAATCCGATCAGCAGAACGCGATCGTCACGGATCACGACCGCACCGGCCCGAACCCGCACGGGGTCGGTGGCCGCCGGGTCGTCCCAGGGCTGCGTTGCCCCCGCGGCACCGTTCCGCGCCCACTCCCGGAGCACCGTCTCCGCTGTGCCCACGGGTCGGATGTGTGCCCGCAACGCCTCCGCCTGCGACAAGGAACACCACGCGTCGTCCGACACCTCGCCCAGCCGAGGGAGGCGATACGCCCCGCCCTCACCAGGCTCCCGCACCACGGCGAGACCGCCTCCGTCGAACTGCACGCTCACCGCGATGGATTCATCGGATTCATCAGTCATCCACAGAGATTAGGCCGGTAGCCGGGTCGGACAGGGCAGGGCAGGGAGGGCAGGGCAAGGCACCCGGTCTCCCGGCGCCCCGCCAGGGACCCGCCCGCGCGTGGCTCGACTTCGCCGGTGGGGCGCTGCCGCGAACGGCCTTCTATGTAATGTCACATCGCATGATGCTCTTACGTCGCGCGGCCCTCGCCTCCGCCCTGCTCGGCATAACCGCTGTCCTCCCGCCCACCGCCGCACACGCTCACACCGCACCCGCCTGCCCCGGTGGTACCAGTGCGACCGCGGCCCCGTCCGCCGATCCTGAGCAGAACCGCCTCGCGGACCCGCGGTCTGCGGCCTTCCCGCAGCGGGCGGGGCTCGACGGTTTCGTACGCCGCTTCCCCGCCGCACTGTGCGGCACGCGCAGCGCGGCCGAGGCCGAGCGGCTGCTGAAGGCGTGGGGCGAGGCGCTGTGGCATGCCTCCGCGGACCGGGCGCAGGGGCGGCGGCCCGGCGGGGACCTCCCCGCCGGGGACGACCGGCCGTTGTACTGGGCCCGGCTCGCCATGACGGTGCGGCTCGACCGCTGGCAGCCGCAGTTCCCGGTGGACCGAGCCGCTCTCCGGGCCGGCTTCGAAGACGCCTCGCGCGGCCTCACCGACAACGAGTTCCGGGGCACCCCGGGCGTCCGGCGGATCTTCGTCAGCGGATTCGACCCGTTCGGGCTGGACGCCGAGCTGCGCCGGGCCAACCCCTCGGGATCGGCGGCGCTCCAGCTCAACGGCCGCCGCATCACCCTGACCGACGGTACGGTGGCCGAGTTCCGGGCGGTGGTCCTGCCGGTGCGCTACGCCGATTTCAACGCCGGCATCGTCGAGCGCGCCTACGGTCCGCGGCTGGCGGCGGGTCCGCGCTCCGCGGACATGATCACCAGCATCAGCCAGGGCTACCCGGGGATCTTCACCCTGGAAGCCTGGGCCGGGCGCGCCCGCTCGGCGGACCCGTACCCGGACAACGCGGGCGCCCTGTCGGGCGGTACGTACGACCGCCCCGTCACGGCGCCGGGGCTCGGCCCGGGACCGGAGTTCCTGCGGACCACGCTGCCGACCGACGCCATGACCTCCGTCCAGACGCCCTACCCCGTACGCCTGAACACGGCCGTCACGGAGATCCCGGCCGGCCGGGACACGCCGGTGGACCGGGCGGACGGGCCGACCCCGGGATCGCGCGCGGTGGCGGGCGGAGGCGGCGGTTACCTCTCCAACGAGGTCGCCTACCGCTCGAACCGGCTCCGCACGGAACTGCGCCCCGGCCTGCCCGGCGGCCATCTGCACACCCCGGTGCTGACCGGACTGCCGTCGGATCCGGCCCAGTTGACCGGGGCGGACTTCGAGCGCAACGAGAGCGCGATCACGGCCCAGGTGCTGGCGGTGCTGCGCGGCTCCGGCGGGGGCCGCTGACACACCCGCCGTGCGGGCCGGGGCCTCACGGGTCGGCCGACGGGTGGGCTGCCGGGGCTCGGGCGTGCGGGCGGGCGGGCGGGTGTGCGGGCGGGCGCGTCACCTGCCGCCGCGGTGGTCGTAGACCGTGATGCCCAGGGCCTTCATCGCCGCCTCGGCCCGTTCCGCGTCCAGCCCCTGGTCGATGGCTTCGAGAGCCGCGGCCGCCGAGGTCTGGACGGGGTGCGGCAGGCCGTCGTACGCGGCGATCCGGTAGGCGATGTGCCGGCGGGCCCTGCGCTCCTCCTCGGTGACCCCGTCGGGAGTGAGCGGGAACACGGCCGCCTGGTACGTCGCGATGCACAGGAGCGCCGCGTCGGCGAGGCCCTCCGCGTAGCCGTCGACCGGAGGAATCGCGGGGGCGGGGCGGAGGAGGGCGACGACCTGACGGCGGGAGAGGTGGGCCCCGATCCCCGCGCCCAGTCCGGCCGCGCCGGCGAAGACCAGGGCCATCAGTCGGCCGGACAGCAGGAACCCGAGACAGGCTCCCCCGACCGCCCCGCACGTGACCAGTACGAACGTGATCATCAGGTGGACGCGTGTGGCGAGCGGGGACTTCATGTCCGGCAGTATGCCCGGCGCCGGGCCGGGCGGTGAGCGGCGGCGGAGGGCCGGGCAGGGAACTCGCGTCAGGTGCGGGGCGGGTGGAGCCTGAGCGTCCAGGTGTGGACCGCGTACGGGGTGGGGTGGCCGGGGAGCGGCTCGGCGATGACCGCGGTGACGCGCTCGCCCTCGCGGCTGAGGGCACCTATGTGGCCGGACGCCCGGTCGGCGGCGATGGGCAGCAGCTCCGCGAGGACCGTGGCGCCGAGTCGCCGGTCGACGGCGCGCAGTACGCCCGCATCCAGGGCGAGGATGGTGCCCTCTTCGAGTACGAGGGGACGGGGGCCGGTCGGGTCGTTCAGCGCCGGGCCGCGCTCGATGACACCGCCCGGCAGCAGGCGGACCACGCGGCTGCCGGTCGGGATCCTGCGGTCGGTCTCGACGACGCGGATGCCGGTGCCGATGACGTAGTGGCCGTAGCTGCGCCAGGAGTCGAGGACGGTGCCGTCGCGGTCGTGCTCCCAGGTGTCGTAGAAGTCGTAGCCCTCCAGGCCGAGCAGGAAGCGGCCGCCCGGGAGGGCCGCGCCGCGCTCCCCGCGCAGTTCGGCGATCCGGGCGCCGTCCGACAGGTCGAGCAGGAGGGCCGGACCGAGGTTGCCCCAGGGGGTGTAGTCGAGGGAATCGGTGGTGACCAGGAGGCGGCCGCCGGATATGTGGGCGGCGTTGGGCCGGCCCGCGCACTCCTGGGTCCAACGGGTGGCGCCCGCGGCGTCGACGCAGCTGAGCGTCCCCGACCGGCCGTGAATGCTCAGGCCGTCCCGGGAGGCGAGCGGCCGGTCGTCTGCGAAGCCCCGCCGGTCGTACGGGGGGAGGCCGGGCTGCCGCCCGTACGCCTCCACGCTGACGCGCCAGGGACCGGTGGGCTCCCGGTCGGTGCGGCCGCTCTGCTCGGATGGCGCCATGGCCGCGATGCTACTGCGCGCGCGTTACGTGCGGGCTGGCGCCTGCTCCCCGTTGCAGCCCGGTGGGCCCGGTTGAGCGGGCCGTGCGGCCGGGACGGGGCGGTGGGGGCGGGGCGGTACGGGCCGTCGTTCAGACGCGCCAGGACCGGATGCGGTCCGCGGCGTCGTACGCGTCCGCACGGCCGGAGTCGATGTCCTGTGCCAGGTCGACGAGCGCCCCGTAGGGAGCGTCGATGCCCTCGTTGGCGGCGTGCATGTACGCCGCCACCAGGCCCGCGCCGAACAGGGCGTTGCGCGCCGGGAGCGGGCGCAGCCGGATGACGGCGTGCATGAGGGCGGCCGCACGCCAGGAGTTGTCGACGGTGGCGCCGATCTGGGGGGTGTTGACGCGGTGGCGGCCGACTGCGGCGACCAGGGCGGAGAAGTCGTGGATGGAGGGCTGCTTGGGCAGCACTTCGGCCTGGCGCTCGAGGAGCCAGCGGATGTCGACGTAGAGCTCCACGGCTCAGGCAGCCCTGCCCGGCGCGTCCCGACGGGACGGCATGTCCGCGCGGGACGGCGCGTCCGCGCGGGACGGCGCGTCCGCGCGGGACGGCGCGTCGCCGGGGAACGCCTGGTCGAAGGCGTCGCCCTGGTCGGCGAGGAATGCCCGGAACACCTCGCCCGCCTCCTCCAGGCGCGGGTCGCGGACCGCGTCCTGCGCCGCTCGCGTGATCAGCGCGGTCACCGTGGTGCCCTCGGCGTCCGCCCGCTCCTTGAGCAGCGCGTGGAGCTGCTCCTCGACCCTGATCGTCACCGTCTTCGACATGGTCACGACCGTACAGCAGCGCGTAAAGCGGCGACAGTGGAACGGCTGAGCGAACCGCTCGGCGCCTGCCGGTTCAGAGTTGCGGCGGCCCCTGTACGAGGGCGCGCGCCGCGGCGAGTTCCTCGCGGGCCGCCTGCTCCGCCATGTCCACGTAGGCGTACGCGTCGTCTCCGATCGGGACCCGCAGCGGGGTGGGCGCGTCGGCGGCGACGATGTCCAGGACCCGGGCGGCGAAGTCCTCGGGCCGTCCGGCCGCGGCGTCGTCCGCCATGACGCGGAACGTGTCGAGCATCGCGCCGGTCGGCTCGGCGTATTCGGGCATCCGGTGGCCCGCCTCGGTGAGGGAGGTCCCGTAGCGGGTGGCGAAGACCCCCGGCTCGACCACGGTGACCCGGACGCCCTGCGGGCCGGCCTCGGCGGCCAGTGCCTGGCTCATGCCCTCCAGGGCGTACTTGCCGGCGACGTACGCCCCCAGCCCCGGGAAGGCCATCCGGCCGGCCAGCGAGGAGACGTTGACGATGTGGCCGTGCCCCTGGGCCCGCATGAGCGGGAGAACCAGCCGGGCCAGCCGCCACGGGCCGATGACCAGCGTCTCCAGCTGGTCGCGCAGCTCCGCGTCGGACACCTCCTCGACCGCGCCGAACAGGCCGCCGCCCGCGTTGTTGACGAGGACGTCGATGCCGCCGAGGCGGTCGGCGGCGGTACGCACCGCCTCCTCGCACTGGGCCGCGTCGCGCAGTTCCAGCGCGATCGGAACGATCCGGCCGGGCCAGGCCGAGGCGAGGTCATCCAGGGCGGCGGTCTTGCGCGCGGTCACCGCCACCCGGTGACCGGCCCCGGCCGCTGCGGCTGCCAGTGCCTCCCCCAGTCCCGAGGAACACCCCGTCACCAGCCAGCGTCGCACCATGTGTCCCCCACGTGTCGGTAGTGCCGGAAAGCTCCGGTAGTGCCGGAAGGCTCCGCTGCCGGACCCGGCGCTCCATGGTCGTCGGCCGTCCGGCTCCTGGTCAGCCCCCTTGCAGGGGGCGCGCAAGAGCGCGACCGGCGCGTACACGGGCGCGCGCCTGCGGCGGGGCCCGGCGGACGGCACCACCGGTGGTGACCCCGCCGTCGGGGGGACGTACGCCGTCGCTGCGCCGCCCCCGGGGCGTACGGAGCGACTCTGACCGCGCCCCCCCCGGCGCGTAGCCGGTGCCGTGACCCCACTAGCCGATCTCCACGACCCGCGCCCAGGCCGGGGGCGAGTCCGGTACGTAGTCCGGGTCGTTCTCGTCGTGCCTGTACGGACGCGGGAACAGGCCCACCACCGTCCGGCACGGCGGTCGCTCGTCCGGCCAGGGGGTCTGGCCGTCGGTCAGGACCACGACGACGTCCGGGCGGGGCCTCGCCCGCAGGGCCGCGTCGAAGCCCGTACGCAGGTCCGTGCCCCCGCCGCCCAGCAGCACGATGCCCTCGGCCCGGCACAGCGGGTGCGCGACGTGGGCGGCCGCGTCGCACGACACCACGCTGACCAGGTCACGGCGGCCGCCCACGGCCCGGGAGATCGCCGCGACTTCGAGGAGCGCGCTGCCCAGCTCGGCGTCGCTGACCGATCCGGACGTGTCGACGACCACGCACACCCGGGGCGGCCTGCGCCGGAGGCTCGGCAGCACGGCGCCCGGCACCCCGGCCGAGCGCCTCGACGGGCGGCCGTACGTGTAGTCCTCGCCGGCGCCCGACCCCGAGGCCGCCGACCGGACGGCCGCTCCCAGCAGGTCCCGCCACGGCTGGGGCGGGTGGAACGCGTCCTGCGCCCACCGCTTCCACGCCTTCGGGGCGTCTCCGGGACGGGCGTTGATGCCCTGGGCGACCCGGAACCGGACCGCGTCCCGCTCCTGCTCGCTGAGGCCGTCCGCACCGTCCGGTCCCAGGTCCCACTCCCGTTCCAGCCCGTCGGCGCCACTGCCGCAGTCGAGCCACGCCAGGCGTTCCGTACCCGCGCCCAGGCTGAACCGGCGCAGGTAGTCCTCCATCAGCTCCCCCACCGGCAGCCCGAGGAACTCCGGCCCGACCGCGCCCTCGGGCCGGACCAGCCCGTCGCCGAACGCGTCGTCGTTGATCTCGCAGTCCGCGGCGATGTTCATCCGCAGCCGTTCCCCCGGGCCGGTCAGGCCGCGTTCCCGCGCGACCCGGTCGCTGCGCCCGTGGTGGTCGCGCAGGAGGTGCGACACCTCGTGCACCCACACCCCGGCCAGTTCCTCCACGGGCGTCCGGGCGACGAAGGCCGGTGAGACGTAGCACCGCCAGTACCGGTCGACCGCCATCGTCGGCACCCGCCGTGCCTCCACGAGGTGCAGGGCGAACAGTGCCGTCGCCAGGTACGGCCGGGCCCGGGCGGCCTGCAGCCGTGCCGCGTAGAGCTTCTCCAGGTCCAGGTGCGGGGCCAGGTGCGGGTCAGGGTCCGCGTGCGGGTTCCGGTCGAGCGCCGCTGCCGGCGCCGGCGCCGGTTGTGGCACCGGAGGCACGTGCGCCGCCTGCGCCTCGGGGGCCTCCGGCAGCTCCGGTCCGCGCGGGCTCATCGGCCGCCCTGTGCGGCGACCGCCACCCGGGCCGCCGCGTGCTCCGCCCGGCGGGACACCGACACGACCCCGGCGAGCCCGTCGATCGCGTCCGGGACGTCCCAGTCCTCTCGCCGCAGCGCGGCGAGCGTGCTCGCGGGGACGACCACCAGGTCCGGCGCACCGGTCTGCACCGCGCGGACCAGCAGCGCCCACGCCGCGTCCCAGCGGGACTTCTCCGGACGCTTGCGGACCGCGTCCACCACACCGTCGAGCACGGCCTGCCTCAGATCGCCCCGCTCGGGCAGGACGGCACGCCCCGGGTCGGCGAGGAGCGTCTCGGGGTCGGGGAGGTCGAGCCGGTCCAGGCTCGCCAGCAGTTCCAGCCCGGGCCCGTCCCCCACGGCTCCTCTGACCAGCAGGGACAGCACCTCGCGGGAGGCTCCGGCCGCGGTCGCGAAGGCGACGAGGCGCAGCGTCGTATCCCAGCTGCGGGGCGAGGGCCAGGCGCCGCCGCGGCGGGCCTCGCCGCCGGGGAGCCGGTGGACGAGGGTGGGGCGGGCGGTGAGGAGTCCGCACACCGCGCGGCGGGCGTAGTCGACGGCTTGGGTGAGCTTGTCCGGGTCGAGGCGCGGCAGCGTGGCCCGGGGCCAGGTCCCGCCGAGGCCCCGTACGACGACGTCGTGGTCGTGGATCCACTGGAGGTGGACGAACCGGTTGGCCAGGGGCGGGCTCAGCTCCCAGCCGTCGGCCGCCGAGGAGCGGGGGTTGGCGGCGGCCACGATCCGTACTCCGGGCGGCAGTTGGAGGGTTCCGATGCGGCGCTCGAGGACGAGGCGGAGCAGGGCGGCCTGCACGGCCGGCGGCGCGGTGGACAGCTCGTCCAGGAAGAGCAGACCCCGCCCGGCCCGGACGAGTCGTACCGCCCAGTCCGGCGGGGCCATGGGGACGCCCTGCTCCGCCGGGTCGTCTCCGATGACCGGCAGACCGGAGAAGTCGGACGGTTCGTGCACGCTGGCGATGACCGTGGTCAGCGGGAGTTCCAGGGACGCGGCGAGCTGGGTCAGGGCCGCGGTCTTGCCGATGCCCGGCTCACCCCACAGGAGGACGGGCAGGTCGGCGGCGACCGCGAGGGTCAGGGCCTCCAGTTGAGCGTCGGGGCGTGGTTCGGTGGCGGTGTCGCGCAGCAGGGCCAGCAGCGCGCCGGCGACGTCGAGCGGGTCGGGCGCGGCGGTGCGGTCCGGGCCGGTCGGGGCCTCAGGAGAGGCGGGCGGGATGTGTTCGGGCATGTGAGTCACCTTGGGGTTCGTGGTGGGAGTGGTGCGGGCGGGCGGGGGACGCGGGTCTCCCGGTCAGCGGAAGGTCGCGCCGCGCGAAGGGAAGCCGTGCCCGCGCGGGCGCGGGGGAATCGGGCCGATGACGCGGGGCCCGGGGCCGCAGAGACCGGCCCGGAACAGGCCGTAGGTGATCCGGCGCGCCGCGGCCGCCGCCAGTTCGTCGTGCAGGGCGCCGGCGCGCAGGACCGCCGCGGGCCCCAACAGGCCCTCGACGACGGCCAGGGCGCCCGCGGTGTCTCCGTGGTGCAGGCGCTCGCGGACGCCGGTGAGGCAGTCGGGGCGCCGGTGTGCCTCGTCGATGGCCTGGAGGCAGGGAAGCGGCGTACCGGTCAGCGCGACCAGGAGTTCCTCCCTGCGGATCTCGGCGGGGTCGTGGTCGAGTGCGGTCAGCACCCCGTCGACCAGGCCGATGCGGTGCCGGGCCCCCCGGCAGTCCACGGGGCGCGGTTCCCCGGCGCGTCCGGGGCGCCGGGAGGCGTCGCCGGGCGCGTGGTCCGGTGCGAGGGCCGCGGCGACGAGGGGGTGCAGCCGGCCGGCGTCGATCGCGCCGGTGCGCAGCAGTTCCAGGTCGGGCAGCATCCAGGTCGCCGCGTCGGGCAGGACCGGTAGCGCGGCGGCGCTGCCGTCCGCCGGCGCCTCCGCGATCCGGAGGGCGTGCGGACCCGGGTCCGGGGCGCCGTCGAGGTCGAGGGCCAGGACCAGCCGGTGCCCGTCCCCGAGCCTCACCGTGACGGTTCCGGTGCCGGTGGTCCGTCCTTCGGCGCGGAGCAGGAGGCCGGCCTCGGCCGCCCACCGGCCGACGGCGCAGTGGCGTCCCGGCGGCAGTGGCACCGGCGGCACCAGTGTCTCCGGCGGCTCCGGTGCCTCCGGGTTCCGGGGGCCGCGTACGGGATCCTGCCGGTCGGCGCCGGCCCGGACGTCGGCGCCGGCCCGGACTCGGAGCGCGTCGGTCCTGCGCGCGTCCCACAGGTGTCGGTGCAGGTCGAGGCGGAACCGCCGGTTGGGCCGGGGATGCGGATGGCGGGCGGGGCCGGCTTCGGGGCGGGCTGCGTCCCACAGTGCGAGGCTGATCCGCTGGCCGGCGTCCGCCCAGGCGGGCGGAGTACGGACGACCAGGTGAACGGGGTGATCGCCGGGACGCCCCGGTACGTCGTACCGGGCCAGGGAGAAGGTCAGCCCGGGGCGCAGGAGCCCGTCGGGGGCGATCCTCGGCATGTGCCAGCGCAGCAGGTCGGGGGCGAGGTGACGGAGGTCGGCCCGGATCCGGGCCGCGAGGTCGTGGCCGTGACGGCGTGCCAGGTGGCGCAGGTCGAGGTCGACGTCGATGTGTGCGGCGGCGCACGCGCCCGCCCAGTCCCCGGCGCAGCGGCGGGCGGTGGCAGTCTCGATCATGGACGGCGGCACGGCGAACTCGCGCACGCGCAGCCAGTGGGAAGGGCGGGAATCCCGGTTCGCGCTCTGATGGGGCATCAGCCCTCACCTTGCGCGGACGGGTCCCCCGATCTGTGAGCGGCGGAAGTGATCATCTCCGGGATCGTATCCGGCGCTCGGCCGGGCCGCCAGGCAATTGCAGGGAGGCCCGGTCCGGGACCGATACTGGCATCCCCCGGGGTTCGCCCCGCCCCGCCCGGACATCCGTGGCGGGCGGCCGGCCCCGGGTCCGGCGTGTACCGATCCGAGGGATGAAGAAGCGATGACCCTGACGGAAGGCCAGCGGGTTCGGCTGGCGGCGGGAACCAGGCTGATCGGTTCGGTGGCGCCGGTGGACGGCTCGCCGACGGCGATGGCGGGCATCACCGGATCGCTGTCGCTCGCGGCGGGCGCCGAGGGCGTCGTCGAGCGGGTGGTCGAGCACCGGCACGAGAGCGAGGGGGTCCGTGAGTACCAGCGGCTCGCGTCGCTCCTCGACTCCTTCGGCCGTGAGATGCCCGCGGGGAGCAGGCGGCAGCTCGTGGAGAAGGTCGCCGCCCTGGAGCCCGAGTGGATCGCCCATCAGAAGCGGGGGCTCCTCGTCACGGTCCGCGTCCGCTTCGACAACGGGTTCGTCCTCGACGACGTGGACCAGGGGCTCTTCTCTCCCTGCTGACGGCGTTCGCGACCCGGCGGCCGGGGGGCGAGGAGCGGGGGGGGCGAGGAGCGGGGAGACGCGGGCGGCGGTCAACGGGCCGTCGGCCGGGCCGGCTCGGCGTCCGTAGCCTCCCGTAACCCGCCGCCCGGCCCGCCGCCTCATCCTGCGTCGAGGCGTCCCGACCGGGAGGCCACGAGCGCTTCGAAGCCGTCCAGCAGGCATCGCAGGCCGAAGCCGAAGTGGTCGACGCCGGCCGCGAAGGCGTCCTCGTCGAGGGCCGCCATCGTCGGGTAGGAGCCGCCGCCCATGGCCCGTGCGAGTACCGGCGTCTGGGCCTGCCAGAACTCCTCCGTGCTCATGGCACCGCTGCGCTGGGCCTCGACGGCGTGGACGTGGGTGCGGGCCACTCCGGTGACGTACCCCTCCACGGTGATGATCACCGACATCAGTTCCTGGTCGCTCAGGCCCTCCATGTCCTGGATGTGGGCCAGGGTCCGCTCCAGTGCGCGGACCGCGTGGGGGCCCATCACCGGGCGGGCCTGGTTGACGTGGAGGAGCCAGCGATGGCGGTGGTAGAGGGCGAGGGAGGCGTGGGCGGCGGAGTGCAGGGCCTCGCGCCAGGTCCGGGCTTCCTCCAGCGTCCCTTCGGCTTCGGCCTGGACCTGGTCGAGCATCAGGTCCAGCAGCTCGGCCTTCCCCGGGAGGTAGCGGTACAGGGACATGGCGCCGGTTCCCAGTTCGGTGGACACGCGCCGCATCGAGACCGCTTCGAGCCCTTCGGCGTCGGCGACGGCCACGGCGGTCGCGACGATGCGCTCCAGCGTCAGGCCGGGCTTGGGACCGCGGGTCGGGCGCTCGCCGGTCCCCCACAGGAGTTCGAGGCTGCGGGAGACGTCGCCGCCGCCTGAGCTTTCGGAGGTGGTCATGGTTGCGCTCCTCGGTTCGCGGGCCGGAGCCCCGCCGACAACTGTGTACACCGTACCCTCAAAAGAGTACGGTGTACACAGTTGGTGTCCGAGGGAGACCGGCCGACGGAGGACTCCGGAAACGCGGAGGGCTCCGGAAACGGCGCCCTCACCGACGCGGTCACGCGTCGATGATCACCGGGATGATGAGGGGCTTGCGCCGGTGGGTGCGGAACGCCCAGTTCGCCACCGCACGGGCGATGAGCTGCTCGAGCTGGACCGCGTCCCCGACACCCTCTGACGCCGCGGTGGCCAGGACCTTCTCGATCACCGGGATCACGGGGGCGAAGGTGGTGTCGTCGTGCTCGAAGCCGCGGGCCAGGAAGTCGGGGGCCTCGGCCAGGCTTCCGGTGTTGGCGTCGACGATGGCCACCACGGTGACCACGCCCTCCTGCGCCAGCGTGACGCGGTCCTTGAGGGACGCCTCGGTGGCACCGCCCACCGTCATGCCGTCGACGTAGACGTAGCCGGCGGGAACCTTGCCGGTGATGGAGGCGCGTCCGTCGACGAGGTCGACGACGACCCCGTCCTCGGCGATGACGACCCGGTCGGGGTCGACGCCGGTGCGGATGGCCAGGTCACCGTTGGCGCGCAGGTGGCGCCACTCGCCGTGCACCGGCATCACGTTGCGGGGCTTGACGATGTTGTAGCAGTAGACGAGCTCACCGGCGCTGGCGTGTCCGGAGACGTGCACCTTGGCGTTGCCCTTGTGGACGACGTTGGCGCCCCAGCGGGTCAGACCGTTGATCACCCGGTAGATCGCGTTCTCGTTACCGGGGATCAGGGAGCTGGCGAGCAGGACGGTGTCGCCCTTTCCGATGCGGATCACGTGGTCGCGGTTGGCCATGCGCGACAGGGCCGCCATCGGCTCGCCCTGGGAGCCGGTGCACACCAGCGCGATCTTGTGGTCGGGGAGCTTCTCCAGCTCCTTCATGTTCACGACCAGGCCGGACGGGACCTTCAGATAGCCCAGTTCACGTGCGATGCCCATGTTGCGGACCATCGACCGCCCGACGAAAGCGACCTTGCGCCCGTGCTGGTGGGCGGCGTCCAGCACCTGCTGGATCCGGTGCACGTGACTGGCGAAGCTGGAGACGATCACGCGCCGCGGCGCGGTCCGCAGGACCTGCTCGATCGCCGGGTTGAGCTCGCACTCGGAGGTGGTGAAGCCGGGGACCTCGGCGTTGGTGGAGTCGGTGAGGAAGAGGTCGACCCCCTCCTCGCCGAGCCGGGCGAAGGCACGGAGGTCGGTGATGCGCTCGTCCAGGGGGAACTGGTCCATCTTGAAGTCACCCGTGTGCAGCACCATTCCGGCGCCGGTGCGGATGGCGACGGCGAGGCCGTCCGGGATGGAGTGGTTGACCGCCACGAACTCGCAGTTGAAGGGGCCGAAGCCGCGCCGGTCGCCCTCGCGGACCCGTACGGTGCGGGGCTTGATGCCGTGCTCCTTGAGTTTCGCCTCCAGGAACGCCAGCGTCAGCTTCGAGCCGACCACGGGGATGTCGGCCCGCTCGCGCAGCAGGTACGGCACTCCACCGATGTGGTCCTCGTGTCCGTGGGTCAGCACCACGGCCACGATGTCGTCCAGCCGGTCCCGGATCGATGTGAAGTCCGGGAGGATGACGTCGACCCCCGGCTGGTGCTCCTCGGGGAACAGCACGCCGCAGTCGACGATGAGCAGCTTGCCGGCGTACTCGAAGACGGTCATGTTACGGCCGATTTCGCCCAGGCCGCCCAGGGCGATGACTCTCAGCCCGTTTGCCGGCAGCGGCGGGGCGGTTTTCAGTTCGGGATGCGGATGACTCATACGCTGACGTTATAGGAGGTCGCTGGTGAGCCCATCCTTTGACCGGTCCAGCGGCCGGTCCGTGGTGGGGCCGGAGTCCGGATTCGGCCGCCCCGCGCCCTGCTCCGCCCAGGGCGTCCGGCGGCGGGACGGCGGGGCGGTTCGGCCGCGGTGAATCCCCGGCGGGGTTGCGGAAGGCGCTGGTGCGTGCTGTCCGACTGTGGTTACCTGGGCCCCATGACCGTACTCGTGACCCGCCGCCACGTTGACTACGTGCGTGTCACGACCACGGGCTGTCCCGCCGCCCGCTGATTCGGCGCCACAGCCCCCGGGTCGTCCCTCCCTCCTTTTCCGTCGCACCGTGCCGCCCGTTCGCGGGTCTCGCGCACGCGCCGCGGTGACGGCCCCGTGCCACGTCCTTCTTCCGCTTTATTCCGCGCGAGAGCCCCGCCGGGGCTTCGTACGCCGCCTTCCCGTGCCCCGCCGCCCGTCCGGCCCCACCCTGCCCCTGCGGGCACCGCACGTGTACCGAGGAGAACCATGAGCCAGCCGATCGACGCCGTCACCGCGGGCCACACCCCCGAGGACGAGTCCACCGGACCCGACACCTCCGCCTGGTCCTTCGAGACCAAGCAGCTGCACGCCGGCGCGACCCCGGACCCGGCCACGGGTGCGCGGGCGGTCCCGATCTACCAGACCACCTCGTTCGTCTTCCGCGACACCCAGCACGCGGCCGACCTCTTCTCCCTCGCCGAACCGGGGAACATCTACACCCGCATCCACAACCCCACCCAGGACGTGTTCGAGCAGCGGATCGCCGCGCTCGAGGGCGGCGTGGCCGCCGTGGCCCTCTCCTCCGGGCAGGCCGCGGAGGCCCTCGCCATCCTGAACCTGGCGAGTTCCGGCGACCACATCGTCTCCAGCGCGTCCCTCTACGGCGGCACGTACAACCTCTTCCGGCACACCCTGCCGAAGTTCGGCATCGAGGTGTCCTTCGTCGAGGATCCGGACGACCTCGACGCCTGGCGGGCCGCCGTGCGCCCCGGGACCAAGGCCCTGTTCGCGGAGACCCTCGGCAACCCGCGCGGCAACGTGCTCGACATCCGCGCGGTCGCCGACGTCGCCCACGAGGCCGGGCTCCCGCTGATCGTCGACAACACCGTGCCGACGCCCTTCCTCCTGCGCCCCATCGAGCACGGCGCCGACGTCGTCGTGCACTCGGCGACCAAGTTCCTCGGCGGCCACGGCACCACCATCGGCGGAGTCGTCGTCGACGCCGGCACCTTCGACTTCGGCGCGCACTCCGAGCGCTTCCCCGACTTCAGCGAGCCGGACCCCAGCTACCACGGCCTGCGGTACTGGGACGCCCTGGGGCCCGGCGCGTACGCCGTCAAGCTGCGGGTGCAGCTGCTGCGCGACCTCGGCCCGGCCATCGCCCCGCACTCGGCCTTCCTGCTCCTGCAGGGCGTGGAGACCCTGAGCCTGCGTCTGGAACGGCACACCTCCAACGCACAGGCGCTGGCCGAGTGGCTGGAGCGGCGCGACGAGGTCTCGGCCGTCCACTACCCCGGGCTGGTCTCGAACCGCTGGTACGAGGCCGGGCGCCGCTACCTCCCGCGCGGTGCCGGGGCCGTGCTCGCCTTCGAGCTGCGGGGCGGCGTCGAGGCGGGCAAGCGCTTCGTGGACGGTGTCGAGCTCTTCAGCCACCTCGCCAACATCGGCGACGTCCGGAGCCTGATCATCCATCCCGCCTCCACCACCCACAGCCAGCTCGACGACGCGCAGCTCGCCGCCACCGGTACCTCCCCGGGGCTGGTGCGCCTGTCCGTCGGCATCGAGAACCTGGCCGACCTCAAAGCGGACCTGGAGGCCGGCTTCCGCGCCGCGAAGGAGGCGTCCTGAACACCGCCGGGGCGAGCGCCCCGGCGGCTGACCTCCCTCCCGCCACCGGTGCGTGGCGGGAGGGGGATCCGCCGGGACGCCGGCAGTGGCACCGGCCGGCCGGCCCGCTGCCGCTGGAGGCCGGCGGGCGACTCCCGCACGCGGAGGTGGCGTTCGAGACGTGGGGGCGTCTCGCGGCCGACGGCTCGAACGCGGTCCTCGTCCTGCACGCGCTCACCGGCGACAGCCATGTCGCCGGCCCGGCCGGGCCCGGTCACCCGACGCCCGGCTGGTGGGAGGGGCTGGTCGGGCCGGGGCGGGCGCTCGACACGGACCGCTGGTTCGTGGTGGCGCCGAACGTGCTGGGGGGCTGTCAGGGAAGCACGGGGCCGGCCTCGCTCCGCCCCGACGGGCGGCGCTGGGCCGGTTCCTTCCCCCGGCTGACCCAGCGCGACCAGGTCCTCGCCGAGGCCGGGCTGGCCGACGCGCTGGGCATCGAGCGCTGGGCGCTCGTGGTCGGCGGCTCCATGGGCGGGATGCGGGCGCTGGAGTGGGCCGTGTCCCGTCCGCGGCGCGTGGCGGCGCTGCTGCTGCTCGCCTGCCCGGCGGTGGCGAGCGGCGACCAGATCGCCTGGGCCAGTGCTCAGGTCCACGCGATCCGCGCCGATCCGCACTGGCGGGGAGGTGACTACCACGACGCCGGCGCGGGCCTGGGGCCGCACGCGGGCCTCGGTGTCGCCCGGCGCATCGCCCACATCACCTACCGCGGCGCCCGGGAGTTCGACGCCCGCTTCGGCCACCGTCCGCAGGTCGGCGAGGACCCCTGGCTCGGCGGCCGCTACCAGGTCGAGTCCTATCTCGACCACCAGGCCGGCAAGCTGGTGCGGCGCTTCGACGCGGCGAGTTACGTCGTGCTCGCCGAGGCGATGAACGCCCACGACATCGGCCGGGGGCGGGGCGGGACCAGGGCCGCCCTCGGGCGGGTCACGGCGAGGACCCTGGTGGCGGGCGTCGACTCCGACCGCCTCTATCCGCTGTCGCAGCAGCAGGAGCTGGCGGCGGGGATCCCCTCGGCCGACGGGGTCCGGGTGATCGGTTCGCCGTGGGGGCACGACGGGTTCCTCATCGAGACGGGTCAGGTCGCCGCGCTCGTGCGGGAGCTGCTGGACGGCGTACGGGACCCGGCGGGCGTTGCCGCCGGGCTCGGCTGAGGCCCGCCCGGCCCCCGGCCCCCGCCCCGGCCGGGGCGGTCGCCCGGAGCGGTTCAGGTGTCGAGGACAAGGGCGCCGGACGGCGGCCTTGACGGCTCCCCGCCGCTACGTCCCGTACCACCGCCAGGAGGGATTCGCCCGGCTCCACCCGCCGGTGGTCCAGGCGTACTGACCCGGAGGGTCACGGGGCCACGGGGGCGACCGGGGCTCCCGGAGCCGGAAGCCCCGCAGACCGGCGGATCGGGCCGCGCGCCGGAAGGGGCGGCGTGCGCCGACGGGGTGTCGGTGTACGCCGCCCTCGGGCTGGGCGGGGGTGCCGCGGGAAGCGGCCCGTCCGTTCCTCCCGGTGCTACTTGGGATCGCGGTTGAAGACGGACCTCGACCAGGAGTAGCCGAGCGCGGAGAGGGCCAGGCACCAGGCGACCGCGAGCCACCCGTTGTGGCCGATCTCGCTGCCCAGGAGAAGGCCGCGCAGGGTTTCGATGGCGGGGGTGAAGGGCTGGTACTGGGCGATGGGCTGGAACCAGCCCGGCATCGCGGCGATCGGGACGAAGGCGCTCGAGATGAGCGGCAGGACGATCAGCGGCAGCGCGTTGTTGCTGGCCGCCTCGGCGTTCGGGCTGACCATGCCCATCCCGACCGCGATCCAGGTGAGTGCCATGGCGACGAGTGCGAGCAGCCCGAACGCCGCCAGCCACTCCAGGGCCGTGGCGTCCGTGGACCGGAAGCCGATGGCCACGGCGACGAGGCCCACGAGGAGCACGCTCATGACCGACTGGAGCACGCTGCCGACGACGTGCCCGATGAGCACGGACCCGCGGTGGATCGCCATCGTGCGGAAGCGGGCGATGATGCCCTCGGTCATGTCGTTGGAGACGGACACCGCGGTCCCGACGACGGTGCCGCCGATGGTCATCAGCACGATGCCCGGGACGACGTACGCGATGTACCGGGAGCGGTCGGCGCCGCCGCCGCCGATGCCCGCGCTCATCACGTCGCCGAAGACGTAGACGAAGAGCAGCAGCAGGACGATCGGGGTGAGCAGGAGGTTCAGGGTGAGGGAGGGGTAGCGCCGCGCGTGCAGGAGGTTGCGGCGCAGCATCGTGGACGAGTCGCGGACGGCGAGGGACAGGGAGCTCATCGGAGGTCTTCCTTGCGCTGGTCGGTGGCGGCGGTGAGGGCGAAGAACACGTCGTCGAGGTCGGGGGTGTGGACGGTCAGTTCGTCGGCCTCGACGCCGGCGGTGTCGAGCCGGTCCAGGACGGCGCGCAGCGCGCGCTGGCTGCCGTCGCTGGGGATCTGGAGCGCCAGGGCCTCGTCGTCCCGGACGGCGTCGTGGAGGGCGAGGGCCGCGGACCGGTAGGCGGCGGGGTCGGCGAAGCGCAGCCGTACGTGTCCGCCGGGGACGAGCCGCTTCAGCTCTTCGGCGCTGCCCTGGGCGGCGATCCTGCCGTCGTGGAGCACGGCGATGCGGTCGGCGAGCTCGTCCGCCTCCTCCAGGTACTGGGTGGTGAGGAAGACGGTGACGCCGCCGGTGACCAGTTCGCGGATGATCTGCCACATGGTGTGGCGGGAGCGCGGGTCGAGGCCGGTGGTCGGCTCGTCGAGGAAGATGATCCGCGGGTCGCCGACCAGGGTCATGGCGATGTCCAGGCGGCGCTTCATACCGCCGGAGTAGGTGGAGGCCGGCTTCCTGGCCGCCTCGACCAGGTCGAACCGCTCCAGCAACTCGGCTGTGGTACGCCGCCCCTCGTCCTTCGACAGGTGGTGCAGGTCCGCCATGAGCAGCATGTTCTCCTCGCCGGTGATCAGACCGTCGACGGCGGAGAACTGACCGGTGACACCGATCGCGGCCCGCACCCCGTCGGGTGACGCGGCGACGTCGTGGCCGGCGACCCGGGCCTGTCCCCCGTCGGCGGAGACCAACGTGGAGAGGATCTTCACGACCGTGGTCTTGCCCGCACCGTTCGGCCCGAGCAGCGCGAACACGGACCCGGGCGGGATGTGCAGGTCGATGCCGTCGAGCACGGTCTTGTCGCCGTACGACTTGCGCAGCCCGACCGCGGAGACGGCGGCGGGTGGCCGCGGATCGCCCGCGTTCTTGGGAGCAGGAATAGGCATGGGCATGACAGATGAAGGCACGGAGCCCTCCGTTCATGTGGGAAGGGGACTGCCAAGGGACGGGCGGGGACGAACGAGGGACGAACGAGGGACGGGCGAGTGCGCGAGCCGGGTGCTCAGAGCCGGGCGCGGCGGACGTCGATGTTGCCGTAGCGCGTCCGGGCCCGGACCTCGACGGTGTCCTCGGACTTCTCGGGGCTGTCGGAGGCGGTGAGCGTGTTGCGGACCTGCCCCTGGCCGGAGCTGACGTCGAGCCAGGCGGCGGTTCCCTCACGGATGCCGACCTCGATGGCTCCGTAGGAGGTCTCCAACCGGACGGTGCCGCGCACGACTTCGGCGACGCGCAGGGTGCCGTGGGCGGTGGTGGCGGTGACCGAGCCCTCGGCGCGCGTGATGTCGATGTCGCCGTTGGCTCCGTTCACCCGCAGGTCGCCGGTCGCGGCGCCGACGGTGGTGGTGCCGTGCGCGTTCTTCAGGACGGCGGAACCGTCGACGGTGCCGATGCGGAGGCTGCCCGAGCTGGTGCTGATCTCGGCGGGGCCCTCGATCCGGTCGACGGTGATCGAGCCGTGGGAGGCGGTGAGCCGGAGCGGACCGGTCGTGTCGAGGCGGACATCACCGGACGAGGTCTTCACGCGGACCTCGCCGAGCCGGCCCTCGCCGAGCACCTGGGCCCAGGCGCCGGTCATGTCGACGCGCGAGCCCGTGGGCAGTTCGACCGTCACGTCGACGGTGCCGGTGCGCCCGAAGAGGTAGCGCGGCTTGGGCGTCCGCACGGTCAGGACACCGCTCGCGTACGTGACGTCGGTCTGGTCGGCCGACCGTACGTCCTGCTCCTTCTCCGGGTCGCGGGGCCGCACCTCCACGACCGTGTCGGGGCGGTCCCCCGCGGTGAACCGGATGGAACCGGCGTCCACGTGGGCGGTGGCCGAAATCGGTTCGGGAGTGTCGAAAGAAGGCATGGCTGTTCCGTCCTCGTGTGTCCTTGGGTCGTCCCCGCTGGTGGGACGTGGTGTGGGTGAGGTGGATCGGGCGGGATGTCAGCTGGGGGGCGTCGTCGAGGTCGTTCCGTTCGCCCGGAGGTCCGCCCGCGGCGGGAGCGCGTGCGACGCCACCCCTCAGCGCACCCAGCCGGTGAAGCTCTGTCCGATGGTGCGGGTCCGCTCCGGCGTGCGCGGTGCGCCCGCGCCGTCGACCGCGGCCGACACGGCCCGGACCAGCCATGCGTTGACCGACAGGCCCTCGCGGCCCGCGGCCTCCTCGGCGCGCGCTTTGAGGTGGGCCGGCAGGCGCAGGTTGACGCGGGCGGTGCCCCCTTCGTCGCCGTCCGCGGGCGCCTGCGCCTGCGCCTGCGCCTGCGCCAGGTTCGCTTCGACGGACGCGGCCGGCTCGGCGAGGCCGCCGGCGGCGGCGGGCGGCAGTGTCACGACGAAGTCGGGGTCGAGCCCGCGCAACCGTACGTCGACCGAGCCGGGGGCGAGCTCACGGGTGATCTCGTTCATGGCGTCGGAGAGCACGTGGAGCATGGTCAGGCGGGCCGCCGATTCCAGAGGGGCGGTGAGCCGCTCGGCCAGCTCTCGGGCGTCTTCCCCACCGGCCTCGGCGGCCACCGCGAGCTCACGGCGGAGGGTGTCGACATACGGGGTCAGGTCCATGGCGCCATCATGGCACCACAATGGCACCACCGGCAAGGCCGCCGCCGACTCTTGCGGGGCGAAATCTGAAGACAGTCCCCTGACCTGCAACAACACACTCACAGATCTTTGGCTCACCCTGGCGCCACGCGCGCCCACGCACCCCTCCAATTCCGCATGCCCCTCAGATGGCGCCACCCGGCGCCCGAGTGGCGCCACGTAGGGCCACCCGATTCCGAGCCGGGCGGCGGCCGCGCCGACCCATAGCTCGGTCATCGACATATGCCGGACACCGAGCTATGGTGATCCGTGTGAACAGTCAACCGCTGCGCGAGCCGACCCTGCTCATCCTCACCGCGATCGCCGACGCCCCACGGCACGGATACGCGATCGCCCAGGAGGTCGAGAAGATCTCGGAAGGCCGCACGAAGATGCGTACCGGAACGCTCTACGGAGCCCTGGAGCGCCTGCTCGAACAGGAACTCATCGCCGTCCACGAGGAGGAGGTCGTCGACGGACGCCGGCGCCGCAGCTACGCGCTGGCTCCGCGCGGACGCGAGGTCCTGGCCGCCGACGCGGCCCGTATCGCGCACACCGCCCAAGAGGCGATCCGGCGTCTGGAACTCGGCGGCCCCGGCAAGGCGGTCACCGCGTGAACGCCCTGCTGAAGCTCTACCCGGCCGCCTACCGGCACACGTTCGGCGACGAGATAGCCGACGCCTACCGCGAGGCCACGGACGGCGCGAGCCGGCCGGCACGGATTCGCGAGGCCGCCGACGTCGCCGGGCACGCCCTGCGCATGCGGCTCGGGATCGGCTCGGCGGGGCGCGCCGGGCGGCTCCTCGCGGCCCTGGCCCCGTTCGCCGTCATCGCGGTGGGCCTGAACGCGATGCACCTGACGAGACTGACGCTCTCCACCCTCCGCGTCACCGGCCGGATCGGGGAGATCGCCCCCGCGGTCCTGACGGGGGCGGGCGGCATCGCGGCCCTCGTGGGCGCGGTCCTGGCCCTGACCGGCCGCTGGACGGCGGGTACCCGGACGGTACTGGCGGGCATCGCGGCGAGCATGGCCGTGCAGGTCTTCCGGCCGGGACTGGGGATCGAGTTCGCGCTCGTCCTCAGCGGCCCGACGCTGCTCCTGACTCTGACCGCCCTGCTCTGCCCGCCGGACGCGCGGCCCGTCCTGCGCCTGCGCTCGGCGGCGACCGGGGTGCCCGTCGCGCTGGCGGGGGCGGCGGCCCTGGCCCTGGCGCCGTCGTGGTGGCCGCTGCCGCACCCGCAGGGCGTGCTGTACTTCGCCGTACCGGCGGCCGCGGGGCTGCTGCTGGCCGGCCGTCGGGCATTCGCCCGGCTGCGTACGGGTCCCGCCGTGCTGCTGGCGAGCCTGCCCTTCGCCGTGGTCGGCGTGTTCGGCGGGACGGCGGAGACGGCGGTCCTGCCGCTCGCGATCGGTCTGCCGATGGCGGCCGCCGTGAGCATCCGCCGCCGACGCGGAGCGACGGCCTCGCCCTCGGCGTGAGTCCCGGAACCCGCGCCCTCAGGCCGCGGCCGGGGGTGCGGGCGCGGGCGCGGACGGGCACTACCGCTCCGCGGCCGTCTCCCGTCGGCGGGTGGCGTGGAGGCTGCCGAGCAGGGCGAGTCCCTGAGCGCTGGGGCTCCCCGGCTCGGCCTGGTAGACCACCATTTGCTGACCGGGGGCGCCGCGGACGTCGAAGGACTGGAACGTGAGCGAGAGGGGCCCGGCGTCGGGGTGGACGATCTCCTTGGCGTCGAAGGTCTTCCCCCGGACGGTGTGCGAGGACCAGAGCGGGGGGAACTCCTCGCTCAGCTCACCGAGGGAGGCCACCACGTCGTGCAGGCGCGGGTAGTGCGGGTCGAGCCCGGTGGCGTGGCGCAGCGCGGCCACGACCGCTTCCGCCGCCCGGTCCCAGTGTGCGAAGAACCGGCGCGCCGCCGGGTCGAGGAAGGTCATCCGGGCGAGGTTGTCCGCCCGCTCGAACGGTGAGAACAGGGCGTCGGCCAGGGTGTTCGCGGCGAGGAGGTCGGTCGCCGGGTTCAGCACGAACGCCGGCGTGTGCTCCCAGCCGTCCAGGAGTTGCCGCAGCGGGGCGCTGGTGGCCTCCTTCGGCGCCGGCCGGGCAGCGCCGCCGGGTGTGGTGCCCGCCAGCCGGTAGAGGTGTCCCCGTGCTTCCCCGTCCATCCGCAGCGCGGCACTGATCGCGTCGAGGATCTGGGGTGAGGGCCACCGCTCGCGCCCCTGTTCCAGGCGGGCGTAGTAGTCGCTGTTCATGCCGGCCAGCACGGCGACCTCCTCGCGGCGCAGCCCCGCCACCCGGCGGACACCGCAGGAGGCCAGCCCCACGTCGTCGGGCAGCAGGCGGGCGCGGTGGGAGCGGAGGAAGTCCCCGAGGTCGTTGCCGTTCACGCCCCGAGGCTAGCCGCCCTCCGGAGGCCGTGCCCGGGTGCATCACACCCCGGCACGGGCGGACCGGCGCACCTGGGCCTACGGGCGGGTAACGCACGCCGGGCGCCGGACGTTGTTCTCCGTATGGACGAGACCCTGGACCTACTGGACGTACTTCTCGACAGCGTGACGGAGCCGCGTCTGAAGCTGATCAGCGCGGACGAGGCGCGGGCCTTGATGGTGCTCCTCGGAATGCTGGACGACGACCGGCAGCCCGAGGAGATCCGCCGGGCTGCGGGTGACCTGAGGTTCCGTCTCGCTTCCCGTCTCGCCGCCCGTCCCGACTGACGCCGCCCGGCCCCGCCCCACGAGAGCCGCCTGAGTGACGGGCCCGCCCGGGGTGCCGTCGCGGGCTCGGCGCGGACCGGCCGTGACACCTGGCGCGTCCGGTCGTTGAACGGGGTGGTCAGCGAAGTGGACCACCGGGCCCCGGGACGATCGTCCCGGGGCCTGGTCCTGTTCGGCGCGCCGTGCGCGGTGTGCCCGTGGGCGGACGGCCGCGGCCTGAGTACGAGGCACGGGGCGGCTGAGTACGGTGACCGAGGCGACGCGGGCCGGCGGCCGGTTCACTGGGACCCATGAACGAGACGAACCGCGCCCGGACGCCGGGCTCCCCCGCTCGGCGCACGAAGCCGTGCCAGTGGTGCGGGCGCCCCGTGCCGCAGCGCTTCCCCGTGGTCCGCACGCTCCACTGCGACACCGGCCACTGGCTGCGTGACGTGCGCGCCAACTTCTGGCGCAGGCTGTGGGACAACCTCTGAGCGGGACGCCCGGACGCGCCTGCGGCGGCCCCGTGTCGCCTCCGGCCGACGGGGCGGCGCGCCCTTCTTCGGCGTCAGGGCCGTCCGGTGTCCGCGGCCGAGTCCGCGCGGCTGGGTTCGGGTCCCACCTGCCGTAGCTCCGCGAGGAGTTCGCTCTGGCCGACGAGCAGCTCGGTGAGGATGCGCCGAGCCGCGCGGAGGAGTTCGGCGACGTCGCCTCCCGCCAGGGCGTAGCTGACGGTCGACCCGTCGCGGATGGAGACGACGATGCCGGAGCGGCGCAGGACTCCCAGCTGCTGGGACAGGTTGGACGGCTCTATGTCGATCTCGGCGAGGAGCTCGCGTACGGGCATCGGTCCGCTCTGCAGGAGTTCCAGGACGCGGATGCGGACGGGGTGCCCGAGCATCCGGAAGAACTCGGCCTTCGCCTGGTACAGGGGGACCTGCATTCCCACGCATTCTCCTGCTGTTGAGGGGTCGAAGGGGAGGAGGCGACGGGGTGGCCGGGCGGCGGCGCGGCCGTCGTCGTCCAGCCTTCCCCCCGACGGACCCACGCGCGCCGCGTATGAGCAGATTTGGATGTGCCGAGTTGAAGATTTCTTCAACTCGTGGGCATGCGTGGGCCCGTGAACACCGAGGTCAGACCTCCAGGTTCGCTTCGATGCGCTTGAGCTGGTGACGTGCCATCGCCAGGTTGGAGTTGGCCTTGTCGAGGACCACGTACAGGAACAGCCCGTTGCTGCCGCGTCCCTTCAGCAGCCGGATCAGGTGGTACTGGGTGCCGAGGGTGATGAGCAGGTCCTCGATCTCGTCCTGCATGCCCAGCATTTCCATGGTCCGGACCTTCGCCCGGATCACATCGGTGTTCCCGGCGGCGGCGACCGACAGGTCCAGTTCCTTCCCGCCGCCGAGCGTCCCCAGTGCCATGCCGCTGCTGTAGTCCACCAGCGCGACCCCCAGCGCACCCTCGATCGAGGTCATCGTTTCCTTCAGGGAAACTTCCACATTCGCCATCGACGCCCACTCCCTCGCTTTTCCGTCGACGCCCGGCGCCCGCGTCGTCTGCCCGCCCCGGCACCGGACCGTTTGCGCCCACCACGCTAGTGATCGCGTGCGCCACGGGGAGGAAAACGGAGCCTTTGGCGAGATTTCCACCTGCGCCTGAGGGGCCGCCCGGCCCCACTCCGCCGATCCCACCTACGGCGACGCCGGGCCCGTGGGCGGGGACGACTTCCCCGGGCGTCCGAAAAGGAGCGGTGCCGCTTCGGTCAGGGGCGGTTGAGCCCCCACGTCTGGAGGGCGTATGGCCGCCCCTTCTCCTCACCGGTGATCAGCGGTACGTCGAGCAGTCCGAAGCCCGCCTTGGTGGCCACGCCGACGCTGGCGGCGTTCTCGGCTTCCAGCTCCAGGATCACCTGCTCCGCGTCCAGCCGCTCGAAGGCGTACGCGGCCATCACCCGTACCGCACGCACCGCCAGCCCCTGGCCGCGGTGCGCCGGACCGACCGCGTAGCCGAGCTCCGTACCCTCGGGAGCACGCCGCAGCATGACCTCGCCGAGCGGCGCGCCGCCGTCGACGGTGATGGCGAGCAGAACGGCCGTACCCTCCGCCCGCAGCCGGCGGGCCCGCTCCAGCCGCGCGAGGGCGGCCGCTTCGTCGAAGGGCGAGACGATCGGGGTCCAGTGCGCGATGTCGGGGTGGTCGAACAGCCCCGGCATCGCGGCCAGGTCCGATTCCGTCCAGTCCCGCAAGACGAGGCCCTCCCCCGAGAGCTCGATCCGCTCGGGAAAGGACGGCGTGGTGCTACGCATGGCGGGGCCTCCCTGGCCTGGTCAGGACGAGGCAGGATATCCGGGCGGCCCCTCCGGCCGGTCGGGCAGGTCGCCCTCGCAGCGCACCGCACCCGGGCGGCCGACGGCGCGACCGCCGTGATCCGGCCCGTCCCTTCTGGACCGCCCCACGTTCCGTTCCGGCCTGCGCGATCTCCTCCCGAGGTCCTGAGCCGTCCCCGCCGGGCACGTTCGGTTCCCGCCCCCGTCAGCGCAAGTGGTTTCCGCGCTGGGGCGCCCTCACCGACCGCTTCCGGCCAACCTACGCGCCGCGGAACCCCGTTGACGGGACCGGGCGCCCCGACGCGTGCCTTCCGGCACCTGGGCCGCACCCCTCGACCAGGTCGTCCAGATCCGGCTGCCGCGCCTCCCGCTCTGCGCTGTACTCGCTTCCTTCCCTCCCCGCGATCGATGCCACGTCTCATGATCTTCGAGGGGGTTGCGACTCCCCACCCCGCGCCGCTCCGCCCTTCACCCCCCTTCCGGAGGACCTCGTGCATCCCATCCCCGTTCCCGTCCCCGTTCCCGTCCCCGCCCCCGCGCGGACCGCCTCCGGCGGCCGCGGCAGCCGCTCGTCACGACCGGATACGGGGTGGGGGGAATGAGCCTGGATCAGGACCGCCCGGAACAGCCCGACGCGCCGAACGTGTCGGACTCGGAGCGGCTGCTGTTCGGCGGGGAACTGGCCTACGACATCGGCTGGGAGCGCCACGAGGGCGCCTGGCTGAAGCTCGGTCTGTGGGACATGGCGAAGGGCATGCCGCGGTTGGCCGCCATGGGGGTGCGGCTCGCGCACCGCGCCGATGCCCGCTCCCTGCGCGTGGTCCTCGGCGCCGAACTCGGCCGCGGCGTCTCCCAGGCCGTGGGGCTGGTCGCGGTCAACGGCGTGCTGGGCCACATCCTGTCCGGCGGCTCGACCAACGAGCGGCTGGCCCGCGCGGTGCCCGCGCTCGTGGTCGTCGCGGTGACGGCGCTGATCGGCTCGCTGCTGCGGTCCGCGTCGACGGCGGCGACCGGTGCGCTGGAGCCGAAGGTCCAGCGGGTGGCGACCGAGCGGTACCTCGGGCTGGTGCACCGGGTGGAGCTGGCGGCGATCGAGGACGACGAGTTCCACCGGCTGCTGGACGCCGCCCGCTACGGCGCCGACTCCGCGCGCCGGATGATCCGGCAGTGCACCAACACCCTGAACTCGGCGATCTCCCTGGTCGCCGCGGCCGGCGTCCTCACCGTGCTCCATCCGGGGCTGTTGCCGTTGCTCGTGCTGATGACCCTGCCGAGCGCGTGGAGTTCGCTGACGATCTCCAAGCAGCGCTACATCTCGTTCCACACCTTCGTGCAGCACGCACGCGCCGGCCACCTGCTGGGCCAGCTCCTGACGCAGCAGGAGGCGGCCGCCGAGGTCCGCGTGCACGAGGTCGGCCCGTTCCTGCTCGGCCACTTCCGGAGCATGGCGCAGACCAGCGAGCGCGAGCAGACCCGCCTGGCCCGCAACGCCGCCCGCATCGGCCTCAGGGCCGACGGCGCCGGCGGGATCGCGACCCTCCTCACCTACGGGGCGCTCGGGCTGCTGCTGTGGAGCGGCCGGATGGACTTCGCGGTCGCGGGGACGGCGGTCCTCGCGATCCGGACCGGGGTCTCCAGCCTCGACGGGCTCGTCACGCAGATCACCGACCTGCACCAGGAGTCGCTGTTCGTCGCCGACTACGAGCGCCTGTGCGTCGAGGCCGGCGCCCGGGCCATCCCCGCCACCGGCGAGGCACTGCCGGAGCGCCTGCGGGAGGTCCGCTTCGAGAAGGTCACGTTCACCTACCCCGGGGGTGGCGGCACGCCGCTGGAGCCGACCCTGCGCGACGTGTCCCTGACCTTCCCCATGGGGAAGGTCATCGCCCTCGTCGGCGAGAACGGCTCCGGCAAGTCCACGCTGATCAAGCTCCTGGCCGGTCTGTACCTCCCGGACGAGGGCGGCGGAACGATCTGGTGGGACGGCGTCGACGCGGCCGCCGCCGACCGCGGGCAGATCTTCGCCCGGGTGGCCCTGATGAGCCAGTCGTTCTACCACTGGCCGTTCACGTTCCGCGTCAACGTCGGCATCGGCCGGCCCACCCTTCCGATCGACGACCGGGCCGTGGAGAGCGCGGCCGCCTACTCCGGCGCCGACGGCGTCCTCGCGGAGCTGCCCCGCGGGCTGGGCACACTGCTGGCGCGCGGCTACCGGGGCGGGCACCAGATCTCGGGCGGCCAGTGGCAGAAGATCGGGATCAGCCGGGCGAAGTACAAGGACGCCGAGATCCTCGTGGTCGACGAGCCGACGAGCGCCCTCGACGCGATGGCGGAGCAGAAGGTCTTCGACCAGATCCGGGCCCTCGCCGCGACCGGCCAGACGATCGTGCTGATCACGCACCGGCTGCACTCCGTACGTCACGCCGACGTCATCCACGTCCTGAAGGACGGGCGAGTGGCCGAGTCCGGCACCTTCGCCGAGCTGATGGACGAGGACGCCCGCGCCGGCACCGGCGACTTCCGTGCCGCGTACACGGTGCAGGCCGCGGCGTTCGCCGACAGCCTCCCCGCCCAGCGCGACCGGGCCACGGACACACCGGCGGAGGACCGTACGTGAGCCCGCGTCCGGGTCCGGGTGTTCGGCGAGCGCGGCGTCGGTAGCGCCACCGGACGTGAGCGCCCCGGGCCGGCCGTCAGGCCCGGGAAGCGAACCAGTCCTCCCGCGCGCAGGCCCGTCGTACCGTGCGGGTGGTGCGTCGCAGGGGTGACAGCGCGTACCCGGCCATGGCGGACCCGGCGGCGGCCGACAGTACGGCGAGGGCTGCCAGGGCCGGCAGCGAGGACGAGACCAGCGAGTCCCGCGTCTGCTGCCGCCGGTGGTTCAGGCACGAGTTCAGCACGCCGTCCACCGCTCGCGCGTCGGGGCCGGCGACCGGAAGCGGGCAGGCACTGTCGCGTACGACGACGGACGTCCCGGCCGCCAGACCGAGGACCGGCTCGCGCCCCTTGTTCACCGCTTGGACCGCGAACACGGAGACGACGGCGAGCAGGACCGTCCCGACCGCCATGAACACGCCGCCGTACAGGCAGGTGAGGCGCAGGCGGGTCACTGACCGCCGTTCCGGCGAAGGGCTGGCGCCGGCACCGCGGGTGGTGGCCTGGCGGACTCGGACGGGCATCGGTACTTCCCCCTGGAGATGTGACAACCCCCCACTTTCGCCTGACCGCCCGTAAGCGGCGCGTCAGCGGATCGGGATCAGTGGGATCGGGGGCGGCATCGGGCGGTTCTTCCGCGTGTCCGCGGGCGGACGGCGGCGGCGCCCCGGTCCCGCTGCCTACCGTGGTCCGATGAACGCACCTACAGCGCCCCTGTCCGACGGTTACGGGATCCGCCGCGCGCGCCCGGACGAGCCGGGCGCCATCGCCGGAGTCCTGGCCCGCGCCTTCGCCGATGACCCGGTCATGGCGTGGATGCTCCCCGACCCGTCCGGCCGGGAGCTCGGGCTCTCCCGCTTCTTCACGCTGCTCCAGCGCCAGCAGCGGCCCCGGGCCGGCGGTGTGCGGGTGGCCGCCACCGCTCGGGGACAGCTGCTGGCGGCCGCGCTGTGGTCGGGTCCCGGCCGGTGGAAGCCCTCGGCGGTGCGGGAGCTGGCAGCCCTGCCGCACTACGCGCGCGTCTTCGGGATGGACGGGCTGCGACGGGCCGCGGACGTGGAGAACTCCTTGCAGGAGGCCCATCCGGAGGCGCCGCACTGGTACCTGACGAGCCTGGGGACCGATCCACGGGTGCAGGGAGCGGGTGCGGGTTCGGCCCTGGTGCGGGAGCAGACCGCCCACTGCGACCGTCTCGGCCTGCCCGCCTACCTCGAGTCCAGCAAGGCGTCGAACGTCCCCTTCTACGAACGGTTCGCCTTCCGCGTCACCCGGGAGATCCGGCTGCCGGACGGCGGCCCGACGCTGTGGGCCATGTGGCGCGACCCCGCCCCCGGAGCGGGCGGGCCCGCTCTCCGTCACGGAACCTGAACCGGTGTCCCGGGGCGCGGCGCCGCCGCTCGGTCCCGGCCGTCCACGTGGGCCTCGGTGACGGCCAGGGCCGCGGCCATGACGGACAGCTGCGGGTTGACCTCGGGGCAGCTCGGGAGCACGGATCCGTCGGCGGCCAGTACGCCCCGTACGCCGCGAAGGCGCCCCAGGGCGTCGGCCGGTGCGGTCTGCGGGTCGCCGCCGGCGGCGACGGTTCCGGTGGGGTGGAAGGCCGACAGGTGGAGTTGGCGGGCCGTCACCTGTGTGAGCAGGCAGTCGAGTTCGTCCAGGGAACGGGCGCGGGGGGCCGAGGGGATCCCGGTGAGGACTTCCACGGCTCCGGCGGCGAAGAGGAGCCGGCCCATGGCCCGTACGGCCGTCATGAGCCGGCCCGCGTCTCGGGGGTCCAGGTCGTAGCGGAGCAGGGTGCGGCCGCGGCCCAGGACGCGGCCCGACGGCCGGTCGGCGATCATGGCACCGAGGGTGGCCAGATGGCCGGCCCCTTCCAGTTCCGCGCGCAGCTCCCGTCCGGCCCCGGGGAGTACGAAACTGCCCATGCCCGGGGGTGTGGCGGTGGCTTCGATGAGGATGCCCCGGTCGTGCAACTGCTCCACTCCGGCACTCTGCAGTACGCCCTCCCAGGCGGTCACCGGCTCGGTGAACCGGCCCGCCACGCTGGTGGCGGGGTGCACGCTCAGGTTCCGGCCGGTGCGCGGGTGGCCGCCCAGGCCGGAGCGGCGCAGCAGTTGGGGTGACTGCAGGGCGCCCGCGGCGACGACGACGCACGGGCTGAGGATCTCGAACTCGGTGCCGTCCTCGCGTCGTACGAGTACGCCGGAGGCTCGCGGTGTTCCGCCGCCCGGCGGGTCCGGCTCGGTGAGGATCCGGCGCACACGGGCGCCGGTGACGATGCGGGCTCCGGCCGCGCACGCGTCGGGCAGGACCGACAGCTGAACGCTCTGCTTCGCCCCGGTGGGGCAGCCGACCACGCACTGGCAGGACCCTTTGCAGCCCGGCGCGTTGCGCCGCAGCGGGGCCGCGGTCCAGCCGAGCCGCTCGGCGCCCGCGAGGGCGAGCCGGCCGTTCTCGCCCAGGACGTCCATCGGCTGGGTGGCCACCCGCAGCGTGCGCTCGACCTCGTCCAGCAGCGGGCCGAAACCATCGGCGAGATGGAAGCCGAACGTCGAGCTCCAGCGGTCCAGGACGTGCCGGGGAGTCCGGTAGCAGGTACCGGAGTTGACGACGGTGGTGCCGCCCACGGCCCGCCCGACCGGCACGACCAGCGGCGGGCTGCCCACGGCCACGGTCGCGCCGCCGTCCCGGTACAGCTCCCCGAAGCGGTCCAGCGGGGTCCGGCGGCCGAACGACGCCGTGGAGTGGTGGTGGCCCTCTTCGAGCACGACCACGCTCAGCCCGGCGCGTGCCAGCGTCCGCGCGGCCATGGCTCCGCCCGCCCCGGAGCCGATCACGACGGCGTCGGCCGTGGCGCGCGCGGGCCAGTGCGGGGCCGGTGTGCAGTCCAGCGGCGGATCGTCCGGCGGGGCGAACGGCAGGCCGCGCGCGCCGTGGTGGAGCATCCGCTCGGTTCCGGCCGCGAGGAGTACGGGCACTTTGAGCACGTCCAGCAGGGGCAGCAGGGCGGGTCGGGCGGCCAGGGCGGCCAGCACCGACTCGCGGGCGTCGGCGTCCAGGGCGGCGAGCCGGCGGCCGGTGCGCGCCAGGGCGTAGCCGTCGACCGCGCCGGCGGCCGCTCGGAATGCGGCCCGGGCGGGTACGGGCATCGTGGCCAGGACGGATTCGAGCCGGGCGGGCACGCGTGCGGTCCAGGGCGTCGACCGGTCGTCGGCGAGGAGCGCGGCGACGAGTCCTGCGAGCGGTCCGTGTGCGGTGCGGGCGGGAACGGTCGGTCGGGTCATCGCGCGCCTTTCGGTGACGGCGGGGTGGGGCGGGGCCGGATGGACGTACAGACGTCAGGACTTGCGGAGTTGCGGACGCACGGAGTTCGCGGACGCACGGGCCGGCGGACGGCGGGGGTTCAGTGCTCGCCGACCTCGGCGTGGGCCGTGCCCTCGAGGTGCCAGGTGGCTTCCGGGCGCCAGCGTCCCCACCAGCGCTCCAGGCGTACCTCGGCGTCCGCCCGCTCGCTGTTGCGGCAGACGGCCGGTGTGCCGTCCGGGTCGGCGTAGTCCAGGGTCAGGGTGCGTTCGGCGGGCTGGGTGACCTCGACGCGGATGCGGCGCAGGCCGGCGCGGCCCGTCACGGTCCAGACGGGGAGCCCCAGGCGGGCCCGGAAGCGGCCCGCGCCCGCCCAGCCGACGGCGGTGCGCTCGGGGCGGCGGGGCCAGGTGCGGCCCGAGCGGCGCAGCCGCAGGAAGACCAGCGGGGGCAGGCGTCGCAGGCCGGGGCGGGTGGAGACGGCGGCGACGATCTCCAGGACGTCTCCGTGGCCGAGGTCCGCGTGGAGCCAGGCCCAGCGCTCCGCGTTGCCGTGTCCGTAGATCCGGGCGGAGGCTCCCGGGGCGTCCCGGAGGATCAGCGTCTGGTCGCCGTAGGTGACGTGGCCTTCGTACGACGCGGCGGCCGCGGGCAGCATCTGGGCGGCGGGCAGCAGCGGGCGCCGCCAGGACCAGCGGGGGAAGGTGTAGAGCGGGGTGCCTCCGGAGCGTTCGGTGAGGTCCCAGGCGAGGGCTCCCGCCGATCCGGTGATCCGGCCGGGCCGGGCGAGGGCTCCGGCGGCGGCGTAGCCCTCGGTCGGGTGCTCCCACGGTTCCGGTCCGAAGCGGGCGTGCCGCACGGGGCCGTTCCGGGGGAACACGGCTGCCCATCCGTGGGCGAAGGCCGCGGAGCCGTCGGCGGGGGCGGTCAGCTCGTGGTGCACCCAGACGCCGGAGCCGGTGGCCGGGTCGGTGAGCGTGGTGTACCAGACCTCGGTCCTTCCCGGCTCGCCCTTCCAGCGGGGGGCCATGTGCCGGCCTGCGTCGTCCTGCCGGGGGAAGCGGAAACTGCTCAGGAACGGTACGAGGCCCGTCGCCAGGGGGAACCGCAGCACGCCCTCGCCGATCCGCTTCCCGTCGGCGTGCAGCACGCAGGGCAGTACGGTGAGGGACGTCAGGGGGTGGCGGAGACCGACCGACTTCCATCCGTCGAGTTCGACACGGCGGCCGTCCAGGGTGAACGCCAGCCGGTAGCGGATCCGGCGGCGGGCCAGTGGTGAGATCTCCATCTCCCCTTCGGCCGCCGGGTCGTCGGCGCGGCCGGCGATCCGGACCCGGCCGGTCAGGCGTGCCGGTGTCGTGCTCCGCGGATCGAGCACGCGGCCGGCTTCGGCCCGCAGGTCGAGGCGGACGGCCCGGCCGAAGTCCTCGTCGGCGAGCCGGACGCAGCCGAGCATGGTTTCCGTGAAGACCGTGCCGCGGCCGCCGCTCACCGGCCGGCCCCGAGGTCGTCGAGCATGATCCGTTCGGTCGCGGTCAGGTAGGCGTCCGCCGCGGCGTGGGCCGCCCGCTCGTCGCGCGCGGCCACCGCTTCCACGACGGGCCGCAGCCGTGCGCAGGCGGCGTCCGCGTCGGTGAACGGCGCGACCAGTGCGCCGCGCAGGGGCAGGTACGCGTTGAAGAGGGTGTTGGTGAGGAGTACGTAGACGCGGTTACCGGTGGCCCGTGCGAGCGCGCGGTGCACCTCGACGTCGGCGAGCTGGGCGCCCGCACCGCCCTCGGCCTCCCGTACCGCGGCGAGGAGCGCGCGCAGCTCGGTGATCTGGGCGACGGTCGCCTTCGCCGCGGCGCGCGAGGCGATCAGGGAGCCGATGCCGCGGCGCACTTCGAAGACCTCCCTCGACCAGTCGGGGCCGTGCCGGATGAGGGCGGGCAGCAGGTCGGCCCCGCCGAGGCGCGCGTAGTCGCGCACCCGGGTGCCGACTCCGTGCCTGGTCTCCAGCAGTCCGGCCTGGACCAGACGCTCGAAGGCGTGTTTCAGGGTGGTGCGGGTGACCCCGTAGCCCTCCGAGAGTTCCCGTTCGGGCGGCAAATAACTCCCTTTCTGGTGATGGCCGTTGAGGATGTCCTCACGCAGCCTTTCCTCCAGTGCGTCGACGACCGTCTCGCGCGGCAGCGCTTGCACGCCAACCTCCTCAACAGTGGATCAGTGGCTCAGCCACTAGACCACTACGCCACTGGAGGCGTCAAGAGTGCCGGCCCGCCCATCAGCCCTACCGGCGGCCCCGGTTGACAGGAAGCGCCCCGTGTACGACTCTTCCACTACTTACCTAGTGAAAGGGTGGTGCTGTCGTGCTGGAGTACCGGATCGACCGGCGCAGCGGCATCGCCACGTACCTCCAGATCGTCCAGCAGACCAAACAGGCGCTACGTCTGGGCCTGTTGGAGCCCGGCGACAAACTGCCGACCGCGCGCGAGGTCGTGGAGGCCACGGCCATCAACCCGAACACCGTCCTCAAGGCCTACCGCGAACTGGAGCGCGAAGGGCTCGTCGAGGCGAAGCGGGGTTTGGGCACCTTCATCAGGCGGTCCCTGGGCGGCTCGGCCGCCGATTCCCCGCTGCGCGATGAACTCGCCGACTGGGCGCGGCGCGCCCAGGCCGCGGGGATGGAACGGGACGACGTGGCGGCACTCTTCACATCCGTACTGGAACAGCAGTTCAAGGGGGACGGCGACGCATGACGGAAACCGTGATCGAGGCGGAGGGTCTCGGACTGCGCCACGGGCGCCGAGGCACCTGGGCGCTGCGCGACGTCTCCCTGAGGCTGCCCGAAGGCCGGGTCTGCGCCCTCGTCGGACCCAACGGGGCGGGCAAGTCCAGCCTGCTGACGCTCGCGGCCGGACTGGCCCGGCCGACGGAGGGCGTCATCCGCTCCGCGTCCCGCGAGACGCTGGCGTACGTGGCCCAGGACAAACCCCTCTACCCGCAGCTCACCGTGGGCGAGACCCTGCGCATGGGCCGTGAGCTCAACCCGGGCCGCTGGAACGCGGAGACGGCGCGGCGGATCGTCGAGGGCGGTCCGCTCGACCCGCGGTCGCGGGTCCGCTCGCTCTCCGGCGGCCAGCGCACGCGCCTCGCGCTGGCCCTGGCCCTCGGCAAACGCCCCGGGCTGCTCCTGCTGGACGAGCCGATGGCCGACCTGGACCCGCTCGCCCGGCACCAGCTCATGGGCGTGCTGATGGCCGACGCCGCCGAGAACGGCACGTCCGTGGTGATGTCCTCGCACATCCTCACCGAGCTGGAGGGTGCCTGCGACCACCTGCTCCTCCTCGACGGCGGCCGGGTCCGCGTCTTCGGCCCCGTCGAGGAGGTCGTCGCGGCGCACCGCCTGCTCACCGGCCCGGCCGCCGCCTCCGACGCACTCGCTGCGCACACCGTCGTCGAGACCCGGATCACGGGCCGGCAGCTCATCGCGCTCGTGCGGCCGCGGGGCCCGGTGGACACCCGGACCTGGCAGACGGCCGAACCGTCCCTGGAGGATCTCCTGCTCGCGCACCTGCGTTCCCCCGGCGCTCCGGTGTTCACCGCCGGCGCCTCACGCACGGCCGAGGGGGTGGGGGCATGAGCACGCTCGCCCTGACGGGCCCCTACTGGGTCGCGGTACGCCAGCACCGGCGCGTGCTGCGGACGGTGGCCGGAGCCCTGGCGGCCGGGCTCGTCGCCGTGGTCGCCCTGCGCCTGTGGGCCAACTCCCCGGACGCCGCCGGCCGGTACGTCACCGGGCCGAACCACGGGTACGACCTGCTGCGGCTGTGCGTGCAGTACGCGGGCGACGGCCTGCGGTTCCTGCCCCCGCTGATCGGGGCCTTCGTGGCCGGGCCGATGCTGGCGCGCGAGGTGGAGAGCGGCACCTGGCGGCTCGCCCTGACCCAGTCGGCCACCCCGAGGGCCTGGCTCGGCTCGAAGGTACTGGTGGCCTCCGCGGTCACGGTGCTCGGCTCGGCCGCGCTGGTCGGGCTCTACCGCCTCGGCTGGGCCAGGGTGTCCGGCACGTACCGGCTGTACTGGCACGACCAGGGACCGTACGAGGCCGCGGGCCCGGTGCTCGTCGCCTCCTGCCTGCTCGGCGTGGCCGTCGGCGCCCTCGTGGGGCAGCTGATCCGGCGCACCCTCGCCGCCATGGCCGTCACCGGGCTGGTCACGGGCCTCGTCCTCCTGACGTCGGGTTCCTTCCGGTGGTCGTTCCTCGCCGTGGAGACCGCCACCGTGCCCCTCGGCGGCGGTACCGGTCAGCCGCTGCCGCCCTCCGCCTACCTGACGGACATCGGAGTCCTCACGTCCACGGGCGAGCGGCTGCCCGGGTACACCTGCTTCGAGGGGGATCCCGAAGCGGGTGTGTGCAAGGCCCTCACGAACGTCACCGCGCGGTACGCCGACTTCCATCCGCTCTCCCACTACTGGCCGACGCAGCTCCTTGAATCCGGCATCATCCTGGCCCTGACGGCCGGCCTCCTCTACGCGGCCTTCCGCCTGCTGCGCGCCCGGCGCGGCTGACCACGCGCAACAGGCTCCCGAACGCCTGCCCCGGAACACACGCCCGGGTGCCCCCACCGGCGCGGCGTGAGGCAACGGTTCCGGGGGCGGGGCACGGGCGGGCCGCCCGGACCCGATCCGTTGAACGTTCGAACTTTCGCGCCGATGCGTGACGAGAGCGGACCGGGATGAATACGTACGGATCCGGGCGATGATTTCCGGCGGGACCGCCAGTCTCTCCTTCTGACCGTACGCATTGCGAGGAGACACCATGACCGAGCTCATGACCCACACGCTGCACGCCACCGGCGCAACGCTCCGTTACTACGTCCGCGGCGGCCTCCCGGACGGCGGGGCCGGCGGCCCGGCCCTGTTCCTCATCGGCTCGCCCATGGACGCCAGCGGCTTCCTCACGCTGGCGTCGTACTTCACCGACCGGACCGTCGTCACCTACGACCCCCGGGGGACCGGCCGCAGCAGCCGTACGGACGGCGCCGCCGAGTCGACGCCCGAGGAGCACGCCGACGACCTGCGGCGGGTCATCGAGGCGCTCGGCTCCGGCCCTGTGGACGTGTTCGCCAGCAGCGGTGGCGCCGTCAACGCGCTCGATCTGGTGGCACGGCATCCGGACCTCGTGCGCACCCTGGTCGCGCACGAGCCGCCGACGGCGCAGGTCCTGCCGGACCGTGTGGCGGCGCTGGAGGTCTGCGCGGACATCCACACGACGTACCAGCGCGACGGGATGGGTCCCGCGATGGCGAAGTTCATCGCCGTGGCCGGACGGCAGGGACCGTTCCCCGCGGACTGGGCGGACGAGCCCGCCCCCGACCCCGCCCTCTTCGGCCTGCCGACCGAGGACGACGGTTCGCGCGACGACCCGCTGCTGGGCCAGAACATGCGCGGCTGTACGGGATACCGGCCCGACCTCGGCGCCCTGCGCGCTGCCACGACACGTATCGTCGTGGCCGCCGGCAAGGAGTCCGAGGGCCAGTTCCCGGCTCGCGCCGCGGCCGCTGTCGCCGACGGGCTGGGCACCGGTTTGACCCTCTTCCCCAGCCACCACGGCGGCTTCCTCGGCGGCGAATTCGGGCAGCAGGGCGAGCCGGAGGCGTTCGCGCGGACCCTCCGTGAGGTACTGCGGCCCGCCGGCCACTGACCCACCCGTACGCGGCGCCGTCAGGCCCGCCGGCGCCGGGCGGCGGCAGGCGCCTACGGCGAGGCAGGCGGGGGCACGGGGGCACGGCTCCCGATGCCCCCGCGGCCGTCACCACTCGCGTGCGGCGATCAGCTCCTCCACGTCCGCGTCCCCGAACCCGTAGGCCGACGCCACGAAGCCGAAGTCCTCCGCTATCTCCTCGCGCGCGACGGTCTCGATCTCGCTTCCCGCGGCCTCGAACTCGGTCTCCAGGTCGTTGAACGCCTCCGTCGCCGCCTTCGTGAGCAGGTACAGCGCCGCCAGGTCCGCGGGCCGTTCGGCCTCGATCCGCTCGCACAGACCCAGCAGGACGGCGCGTCCCTTGTCGAGGACGCGATCCGGGTAGTACGCGTCCTCGTACAGCGCGCGCAGGAACACATGCCCGTTGACCTGTTGGTTCGTGATCGACACCGGTTTTCCCGTCCCTTCGGAGAACTGACGCGCTGATCCTGCACCATGCGACTGACAACCCGGGTCCGAGGGGAGAGGCACGATGCGCTGACGACCGGGAGCGGCAGGACCCACATCTCGCACCACGCCGGACCTGGTCACCGACGCGGGACGCCGGCCGCTCGGTCGGTGGTCCCGACGGCGTCGGTGGCGTCGTCGGGCGCGACGGCGCGGAGTTCGATGCCGTGCCGGGAGCGCACCATCCTCAGCATCGGGCAGCGCTCGTCGGCCGCCGCGAGGAGCGCGGCGCTCTGCCCGGCCGAGAGCGGGCCGGTGAGCAGGACGGCCGCCGTGAGGTCGTACGGCACGGCCGGGGCCTCCGAGGCCACCTCGAAGAAGCGGGCGTCGTTGTTGCGGGCCCGGACCCGTACCTCGACCCGGTCGAGGGCGATGCCGTCCAGGGCCGCTATGCACAGCACCGTGTGCGTCAGGCAGGTGCTGATCACCGCGCAGAGCAGCTCCGGCGAGGAGGGTCCGAGCCCGAAGCCGCCGATGTCCGGGCCGCCGTCCCCGATGAGCGACCAGTCGCCGATGCGCACCTTGCGCACGCCGGTCGCGTCATCGGCGACGCACACCGCCCCGATCTCCTCGTCCCAGTCGGTGTCGCGGGGTCGTCGGGCAGCGGCGGCGCGCATGGCTACGGCCTTGTCCTTGAGGTGTTCGGCGAGGCCGGGCGTCCGGGCCGGTGTGATCGTCATGGCCGGAACACTACGTCCAGCGAAGGCCACGGGGCTCAATGCCGCACCGCCGGGGCGGAGTTGGCCGCGTGGAGCGGATACGTCGTCCGGCTCGGAGACGGTGAGTACGCGCCGCCCGTATCCGTATCCGTAGCCGTAGCCGTAGCCGTAGCCGAGTATCGCCCCGTTTCCCGCCCGGCCCGCTCGTCAGTAGCCTCCGCCACCCCCGCAGGACGATCCGCCGCCGCACCGGTGACCGCCGCCCCGGCCCCGGTCTCGGCCGCTGCCACCACCGCCGCCGCCGCCGCCGCCGAACATCGTCGCGAGGAACACCACGACGAGCGCGATCCCCATGATCATCAGGAACTCCACGTGCCCCACCCCCCTTGCCGTCGTGCAGGGGAGATGCCCCTCCGGGCCGGCCCTCCAAGCGCGCCTTGAGGAACTCCAGAGCTTCGGCCGGACGCGAGCCACCCGACCCCGCCGTACGGGAGGGGCCCCTCGACGGGGCGAGGGGTGCGTCGGCGTCCGGTTCGCCTCGCGGTCCGTGACATGCGTCACGGCGTACCTGTCGGCCCGGCGGGTCTCATGAGGCTCATCAGCCGTCGACATTTCATCCTTTGCACCTTTTTGACACTGACATGCCTCATACCGCCGGGAACGGAATCAGTGACTTCCACTTCCTTCGTTCCAACGTGACTGTCGAGAGACGGTTCTAGCGGCCTGTCAGGTTCCGACGCGCTCGCCGCCCCGCACGCATGCACGACCTCCCGGCCGTTTCAAGTCCGGCCCGGGAAGTCCCGAGCGGCCCGGCCGGCGAAACTTGCCAGGCCGCTGCCGCCCTTCTGAGAATGGCGGCTCCTCCGGCGCCTTCGCGGTCCGGCGCCGGGAGCTTCGGGATCACCGAGTGAGGTCACGCATGAAGAAGCACCGTAAGACAGCGCACCACCGGAAGATGGTCATAGCCGTCGGGGCCCTGGCCGTCGTGGGTGTGCCCGGCGCGGCCATGGCCTGCCTGGACACACAGGACACCGGGCCGATCCGGGCCACCGCGGCCCGGCAGGACACCAACCCCTGGCAGGACAACCCCTTCGGCCGGCCCGCCCCGCAGCCGCCCTCGGAAGCCCCGGCCCAGGACGGCTCCCCGGCAGGCCCCGGCGCCGAGGCCCCGGCCCCGGCCGAGCCCGCCGCCCCGCCGGTCGCCGAACGGCCCGCGGAGCCCGCCGCCGCGCCCGCCCCGCCGACGTCGCGACCGGCCGAACCGGCGCGGACCGCAAAGCCCGTAAAGCCCGTAAAGCCCGCACAGCCCACGAAGCAGGCGACCCAGCCCGCCGCGCCGAAGGACACCGGAGCGCCCTCCGGTGCCCAGGCCGAGGTGCTCGCGCTCGTCAACAAGGAGCGCGCGGCCGTCGGGTGTCCGGTGCTCACGCTCAACGCGAAGCTCACGAAGGCCGCGCAGGACCACAGCGCGGACATGGCCGCGAACAGCACCATGTCCCACACCGGCTCCGACGGTTCCGACCCGGGCGGGCGCATCACCCGGGCGGGGTACGAGTGGAGGACGTACGGCGAGAACGTCGCCTACGGCTACAGCACCCCCGAGAAGGTCATGGAGGGCTGGATGAACAGCCCCGGCCACAAGCGGAACATCCTCGACTGCTCTTACAAGGAGATCGGCATCGGCCTCGCGCAGCCGGGCCACTACTGGACGCAGGACTTCGGCGCCGCGCGCTGACCCGCCGCGGCGGGGCGGGCGCCGCCGGTTCGACCGGGAGGCGCTGATCGCGGCCCTGCGGGCGGACCAGGCCGGGGAGACGGCGTTCCCCGGGTCCGTCCGCGGCTGCTGGAACGCGGGGGTCGTCCGGTACGACGTCGACACCGCGGCCCGCACCTGTACGTACTCCGGGGCCGAGTCCTACACCCGGTGGTCGCGGGCCCCGGTGGCGTCGCGTCCGCTAGGGCGCCCCGGTCCAGACGGTGACCGTGCCGCCGTGGGTGCCGACGGCCAGGGCCGTGCCGCGGGGGGCGAAGGCGAGGCTCCAGACCGGGGAGTCGTGTTCGAGGACCTGCCGGACTCCCCAGTCCTCTGTGGAGTGGAGCCGGACCCGGCCGTCGTCGCCGCCGACGGCGACAAGGGATCCGTCCGGGCTGAACTCGATCGAGTTGATCGTCGCGACCGGCGGGAGGGAGGCGATCCGGGCTCCGTCCTCGACCCCGTGGACGAGGACCGAGCTCGTCTTCTCGCCCCCCTGGCCCTCATGGCGCCGGGACACCGCGATCCGCTTCCCGTCCGGGCTGAACGCGAGCCATACGGCTTCACCGTCGAAGCAGATGTGCCTCACCTGCCGGGAGAGCAGGTCGTGGAGCCGGACGCCGTCGGCGCAGGCGGCGGCCAGCGTACGGCCGTCCGCGGCGAAGGCCAGGCCCACCGCCCTCCCGGGATACCGGAGTTCCTGGAGCAGGACACCGGTCCCGGCCCGGAAGATCCGTACCGTCCGGTCGGCCGCGCTGGTGGCCACCGTCAGGCCATCGGGACTGAAGACGGCCTGGTAGACCAGTCTCTGGCGGCCGAACTCCCGGATCAGCTCCCGTGTCGCGGTGTCGTACAGCCGGACGGAGCCGGCCGAGCCGTCCGGCCCCGTCTCGCTGACCGCGCACAGCAGTTGCCGGCCGTCGCGCCGGTAGGCGAGCGAGAGCACCTCGCCGGGCGTGCCGATCTCCTCCACGTCCCCGGAGCCCGGCGGCACGCCGTGGACGCGTACCCCGGCGCCGCCGCCCGCGGCGGCCAGTTCCGTGCCGCCCGGGTGGAAGGCGATCCACTGCACCGGGCCCCCGTGCCGAAGCCGGTGGGCCGTGAGGGGCGGGCCGAGGACGGGGCCGGTGGCCGAGGGGACCTCGGGCGGCGGCAGTGGGCCCGCCGTCAGGGGCCAGTGCCCGGCGGTGATCAGCTGCCCGGGCTCGGCGTGCAGGTCGACGACGACGCCGGAGGCCAGTTCCGGAGCGTCCAGCCGCCATTGCGCGCCGTCGGAGTCGCGCAGCAGGGCCAGCGGCTGGCCGCCGCGGAACTCGGCCCCCCGGGAGGTGAGCCAGCGTTCGAGCCGGGCTCCGCCGCGCGGGACGGGCCAGCTGAGCGGCGTGCGGTGGGGCCCGGGAGCCTCCGGGCGCAGGCGGCGGGCGTCTCTGCCGAGCCACGCGGTGGCTCCGGTGACGACCGCCAGCTCGGCGTCCTGCGGCTGGTGCGGGCGGACGCCGAAGACCGTGGCCAGCCACTCGGTGACGAACGGCAGGCGGGTGACTCCCCCGGTGGCGATCACGCCTGCGAGGCCGCCGGGATCCACTCCGTTGCCCTCGATGAGCCTTCGGCTACAGGCCAGCGTGTCCGCCAGGAGTTCGGCGGCCAGCTCGGTGAACCGCTTCCGGTCCAGGGTGTAGGGCGGTGCTCCCGGGAACAGGACGTCGGAGGCCACCTCCTCGAAACTGAGCCGGTGCTTGATGCCGCGGGCGAAGTCGGCGAGGAGCTGGCCGGTCTGTGCGGCCGCGAGAGGGTCGGCCGCGAGGGTGCCGGCCGCGGCGGGGTCGGCCGCGGCCCGTCCGGCGCCCGTCATGATCTGGAGCAGGCCCGGGGGCAGGCCGCGCCGTACGTCGGCGGCGATCAGCGCGTCGAGGTCGGCCCCGCCGTGGAAGTCCAGTGCCATCGGGAATCCCTTGAGGCGGACCGCGCCGCCCGAGTGGAAGCGGACCAGCGCGGTGTCGAAGCTGCCGGCGCCTAGGTCGTAGACGAGGACCGTGTCGCCGGGTGCGAAGGCGGGCCGGTCGAGTGGTGCGAGGGCGGCTGCGACCGGCGCGGCCAGCAGCGAGACCTTCCTGAAGCCGGCCTCCTTCGCCGCCCGGCGCAGGGAGTCCCGGCGTCGGTCCCAGCCTCCGGGCAGGAAGTGGCCCGGGCAGGCGAGGAGCAGGTCGCGGACCTCCGAGCCGCAGGTCCGCTCGGCTTCCGCGCGCAGTGCGGCGAGCACGGCGCCGACGCAGGCACGGGCAGGGAACTCGCGGCCGCCGATCCACAGCGGCCGCTTGTGCCCGAGGTCGCGCAGGAAGTCGTGCCGGTAGGACTCCGGGGCGAGGCGGCGGCGGTGGACGGCCGGCGTCCCCGCGATCAGCGGGTCTTCGGGCCGGCCGGGGGCGAGGGCCACGGCGGTCGGCCACAGCGGGGAGCCGCCCGCCGGTTCGCGCAGCAGGGTGGTCCGGCCGTCGCCGACGACGGCGCCCCTGGTGTGCGCGTATCCGATGTCGGCGACCAGGGTCGGCGGGCGGCTCACCGTACGTGCTCCGCTTGCGCCGCGGTACGGCCGGGGGCTTCGGGGTGGGCCGCGGCGAGCTCCTCGTAGGCGCGCAGTACGACGGCCACCGCGCGCCGGGTGCGCCCGCCGTGGGCGGGGTCGGCGGCGGCGGCCGCCCAGCGGACGCGGCCCCGGTGGGCGGCGGCCCGCAGCTCGGCCGGGTCCGCCGTGGCGGGCAGGCCGAGCCGGTCGGCCGCGGGGGCCCCGTGCTCGCCCAGCACGCGGGGCAGTTCCGCGGCGTGCTCGGCGGCCAGGTCCAGCAGGCCGGCGTAGTGGTCGCGCAGCACGTCCAGGGCGAGGAACCCGCTTTCCCCGCGGTCGAGTTCGAACAGTGGGGTGAGCGCGGCGTCGGCACGGTCCCGGTCCGGTTCGGACAGCCGGGCCGCCGGGCGGGCGTGCACCTCGTAGACGTGGTCGAGACGGCCGCGCAGCCGGACCAGGTCGGCGTGGCCGCCGAAGTGGTGCTCCAGCAGGTCGCTGAAGGCTCCGATACCGCTGCGCGCGAGCAGGGCGCGGCTCAGCGCGGGCAGGTCGGTCACCCCTTCGTGACGCAGGAGCCGGCAGGCGAGGTGGACGCCGTACGGGGTGAGGCCGCGGCTGAGGACGCGGCGGCGGTCCGGCGGTAGGGGGAGGTCCACGGCGGGGTCCTGCTCCCACTGGGGGCCCCGGCCGAGCCGGACTGCCAGCTCGTCCTGGTCCGGTCGGGAACTGGGCCGGTCCACCAGCGGGGCGAGGGCGAACAGGTCGGCGAGCTGGTCCTGCGTCAGGACCGCGGCTCCGTGGGCGAGGCGCCCGGCCACCGGTCGGACGGCGAAGAGGACCCGGTCGGTGCCGGGCACCGCCATGGTGGCGGCGGCCAGTTCGGCTCCGCGGCGCAGCGGGTCGGCATGGGCGGGCCACAGCTGTTCGACCTTGGTGAGGACGGCGACGGTGGAGACCGGGCCGTGCTCCGCGAAGCCCGGTCCCCGCAGTTCGGCGAGGAGCGTCCGCAGGTTCTCGGCGAGGCCCTGCCAGGGCGCCACCACGATCAGCGCGTCCGCCCGGCCCGCGTGGGCCGCGGAGGTCTCGCGGACTTCGGTGCCGGTGCGGCCGAGGAGGCGCAGGGTGGTCAGGGAGTCCCCGTCGAACGTCGAGTCCAGGCCCGGGGTGTCGATGAGGTCGAGGGCGGCGAGGCGCGGGTGGGGGTCGGTGACGGTGAGATGGTCGATGCCTTCCGGTGGCCGGGCGCTGCCGGTGCCCCGGTCGGCGCCGGCCAGCACGGCCAGGTCGCCGGGGTCGAAGGGGACGGGCGGGCGGCCGTCGAGGAAGTGCGCGGTCACGGTGCGCTCAGGGCCGTGGGTCAGCCAGGTGACCGTGAAGGTGAGGTCGGTGATTCCGGTCGGTGCGATGTCCTGGCCGAGGAGGGCGTTGATCAGGGTGGACTTGCCGGAGCTGACCCGGCCCACCAGGGCGACGCGCAGCGGGTGGGACATCCGTTCCCGGGCGGAGCGCAGGGCGCTCGCGAGGGGTCGCAGGGCCGGGGGACCTTCGGCCGCGCCGAGGCCGGTGGTGAACGCGGCCTCGGCGCGCGCCCGGAGCGGACGGACGGACGTCAACGGCGGTCCGGCTGGTCGGCGGCGGACGGGCCGGGGCCGAGGAAACGGGTGAAGAAGCCCGGTCCGAGGGCGCGCAGGTAGGGCTCCAGTCCGGGTTCGACGAGCAGGCCGAGCAGTTCGGAGAAGTCCCGGGCGGCCTCGGCCGGGAGGGAGCGTCCGGTGTCGAGGGCGTCCAGGAGTTCGTCGTAGCGGGTGAGCAGGCGGTGGCGGAGCTGCTTGTACTCCCCCACCGTGGCCGGGAGACCTTCCCCGGGGAAGCGGCCGACCGGCGCGTCGGCGACAGTGGCGGGCCAGGGCCGGGTGAAGCGGAGGTCGGCGTACTCGACGATCCGGCCGGTTCGGCGGGCGACGGTGAGCGTGGCGAACGGCGGGCGGACGAGCACGCCCCGCCCGGACGGGTCGCGGTCCCCGGCGAACAGGGCGAAGCGGAGGAAGACGGCGGAGCGGCCGTCGCCGTCGGGGCGGCGCAGCGGGATCGGCCACGCGATGTTCGCCTCCATCGGCAGCAGGCTGCGGAAGAGGGCGGTGCGACGGAGGTCCCGCATGAGCGCGCCCGTGCGGGTGCCGCCGTCGGCTCCGGAGGTGGGGGCTTGGGGGGTGGGGGCTTTGGACGTGAGCGGCTCAGTCATCGGTGTCCGTCCGCGGGGTGCCCTCGGCCCGGACCATGTGGTGTCCGGAGTCGGTCCAGGCACGGTAGAAGGTTTCCATGGGCACGCGGACTCCGGCGCCGCCAGGGTGACCGGAGTCGTTGAGGACCACGACGGGCCGGCTCGGATCGCTGTAGTCGACCGCGGTCACCACGACGACGTGGTCGGCGCCGTCCTGACCGGGGATGCGGTTCACCCCCTCGAGGTCGACGGGGCTCTTGTCCTCCGGGCCGAGGATCTCGCCGGAGTCGACGGGCACGATGACGTGGTCCCCGTCGGCGAGGGCGTCGCGCAGGTCGACGAGGTCCGCCCCGTCGCGGGCGGTGACGGTCACACCGTGGTGTTCGAGCAGCCGGGCCATGTCGTCGATGGCGGTGCCGCCCCCGGGGTGGTACCACCCCTTCTCGGCGGCGAGATCGGCCAGATCGGCCTCGGCACGGTCGGTCCCGGTGACCCGGTCCAGAACGTACTCCTGGGCCACGACCGCGCAGCTGAAGGGCTGTTCCTGCTCGTGCCAGTACAGGGCGGCGGCCGCGGGGTCGCCGACCACGGAATCGCCCTCGCGGTACCCGGGCGGCGTTCCCGCACCGTCCGCCGCCGGGTCGGTCTCCGGCCCGTCGAGGTCGTACGGGTACGGGTACGGGTCGTCGGGGTGCGGGGCGCCGTCCGGGGCGTCGTCCAGCCGGTACGGGTCGGCCGGCGCGGCCGGTACCGCGTCGGACGGGCCGTCGTACACGGAGGCTCCGCCGCCGTTTTCGTACGCGGGCGCCTCCGTGTACGACGGCCCCTCGTACGCGGTGTCGTCGTACGCGGTGTACCCGCCGGAGGAGTCGCGGTCCGCGTAGTCGTCCGGGGTGGTGTGGTTCTCGGCGTGGTCGTCCGGGGCCGCGTAGTCGTAGGAGTCGGTCACGGCCCCTCCGCCCAGGCGAGGTCGTCGGCGCCGTCGGGCGCGGCGTCCGCCGTGCCCCCGTCCGGGTGGCCCGGGTGGCCGAGGCCCTTCGCGCGCAGCACGCAGGCGGCGCGGAAGGCCAGGGTACGGGCGGCGAGCTCGTCGGTGCGCGCGCGCAGCGTCAGCAGGGGCTCCAGGCGGGCTCGGAGGAGGGCGAGTTGGGCGCCGGCGGTCCGGGTGGTGTGCTCCTCGGCCGTCTTGAGGCCGGCGATGAGCAGTCTGTTGCTCTCGCGTTCCTGCTCGATCCGGTCCTCCATCTCCTCCTCCGCCAGCTTGCGGAACTCCTTGACGATCTCCTTCACCGAGTCGGCGAGGTGGTTGGCCTGACGGCGCTTCAGCGGCTGCAACTGCGTGCGCAGGCTCGTGCGGTCGAAGCGGCGGTCCTCGTTGCGGAGGTCGCGGCCGGCGCTTCGCCAGCCGGAGACCATGCCGACGAGGCTGCCGACCGCGGCGCCCAGGGCCGTACCGACGACGGGGAAGACGCTGCCCACGAACGCGCCCGTGGTGGTACCGATGGAGCCGCCGAAGGAGAGGTCCCGCAGCCTGCGTTTGAACCGTCCCGAGCGATGCCGGTCGCCGAGCCTGCCCTTCACGACGAGGTCGCGGGAGGCGGCGGCGGACACCGCGGCGGGCCGGACGGCCCCCAGGGCGAGCCCGGTCTCGGCGACCGTCTGGGCCAGTACGATCGCGGTCCTGGTGTCGGCCTGCTCGTTGACCTCGCCGATGACCTGGGCGGCGTCGGCGGTCAGTTGCCCGACGAGGCGCTGCGGATCGGTGAGGTAGGCGTCCTCCTCCAGGTACTGGCTCTCGAAGCGGTCCCATACCTGGGCGTGACGCTCGTCGGCGTCCCTGCGCAGTGCGTCCTGCATGGTCTCCACGCGCTCGCGCAGCAGGCCGCGCCACTGCGCCTTGCCCTTCTGGAGTTCGGCCAGCCTGGCCTGACGTCGCAGGGCCTGCGCGCGGAGTTCCCCGACCGTGCGCCGGGTGCCGTCCTCAAGGGCCCGGACCTGCCCGTCGACCGGTTCGATCAGGGCCTGGACCGCGCGGTCGAGCGTGTCGAGTGCCCCGCCGAGGACGCGCGGCACCCCACGGTGGCCGAGAGCGGCCCACAGACCGTCCCACAGGCCGGCGAGGTTGCCCGCGTCGAGGTCCTCCGCGTCCCTGTACCGCAGGTACGCCTGGTGCGCGCGGGCGGATACGGGGACGACGAGCAGGTCGGCGGCGGGCCGGCCGGTCGCGGTGGCGAGTTTGGCGCGGGTGTCGGCCAGGATCTCCTCGTAGCCCCGTTGGTCGGTCTTGGTGAGGGCGAAGAGGAGCGCGTCGGGGGTGTCGGAGGAGTTGATGGCCGACGCGGCTTGCCGGACGGTATCCAGGTGGCTGCGCAGGACGGGTTGGGTGGCGTCCAGGGCCAGCAGCACGGCGTCCGCACCGGGCAGGGCGGCGCGGGTGGCCACGTTGTGTTCCGGGTGGGGGCCGCCGAGTCCGGGGGTGTCGACGAGGACGAGTCCTTGGCGCAGCCGCGGGCTGGGCGTGTGGATGCGTACGGCGAGGACGCCCCGGCGGTTCTGCGGGTTCCCGCCCTCCGTGCCGTGCTCGCGGAGTCCGTGGCGGTCCACGAGCACGGTGGTGGCAGCGGCGGCAGCGCCTTCGTCGGCGCCGCCGCCGTCGATGTCGTCGCCTTCGTTGTCGCCGGCCATGTGGAGGACATCGATCCGCTCCGGGTCGCCGTACGCGACGGAGGCGGCGACGCTGGTGGCGATCTCCTCGGCCTCGGGCAGCAAGGGCGGTTCACCCACGTCGTCGAGGAGCGCGTTGAGCAGGCTGGACTTGCCGGCCTTGAACTCGCCGAGCACGACGACGCGGAGCACGTCGTCCTGAAGGCCGTCGCGGGCCTCCTCGAGGGACCGGGCGGTGTTCTCGGCCTCAGCCCGGTGAGCGGTGTCGGCGGCCTCGGTCAGGGCCGCGAGTATGTCGGTTCTGATCGCACCGTAGTCGTCCATACGGGCAGCCCCCAGCCGGTATCGGCGCGCCGCGCGCGCAGCGGCCCCCGTTGCCCCTCACGGAGGGTGGCCGCAGGGCAGAACCTACCTCCCCACCCCGCCGGGGGTCCGGCGTTCCACCCGATTCCCCGGTGCGGCCGCGCGGCCGGTCGCCCGGGGGGCGGAGGCGGGCGTGAGGCGGGGGGCCTACGGGGAGCGGTTCCTCGCACCGCCCGGACCTCAGGAAGCTTCGGTCGTCCGCGGAACCGACCGGCGGACCACCGGCGGACCACCGGCGGACGGCTGGCGGACGGCTGGCGGACGGCTGGCGGACCACGGCGCACCACCCACCGACCCCCGGCGGCCGGTGCCGGGTCAGCCGGAGGCCGGGCGCAGGACGAGGGTGACGAACCCCCACGTGTCCCGGTAGACGCGGAGCCATTCGGTACGGCGGGCCTGCGCCGTCTCGCGCACTCGCGCGGCGTCCGGGTGGGCGGGGTGGTCCAGCGCCCAGGAGGCCAGCGAGCCCCAGCACGCCCACTCGTAGTCGTCCAGTTCGCGGCGCGTGCTGACGTGCCCGTGCACGGGGGTCCACCCGTCGGCGACGACGCGGTCCACGGTGTCGGCCAGATCGGTGAAGTCCCCGAGCATCCCGACGGCCTCCCGGGACGGCTCGCGTTCCCAGAAGCCCTCGCCGATCACGACGCGTCCGCCCGGCGCCAGGTGCCTGCGCGCCGCCGCGAGGGTGGGCAGCACGCCGCCGAAGGCGTGCGTGGCTCCGACGCTGAGCACCAGGTCGAACGGTCGCGGGGAACGGAAGTCCACGGCCTCCTGGTGGTGCAGTTCCAGCCGGGCTCCGACACCGAGCCGGATCGCGGCCTCGCGCGCCTGCCGGAGGTCCTCCTCGGAGATGTCCACGCCCTCGGCCCGGACGCGCGGGTGCGTGGTCAGAGTCCGCAGGAGCCATTCGGCGCCGCCGCACCCGAGGTCGAGTACCCGTTCGTCGCCGCGTGGGGCACCGTGCGCCAGCAGCCGTCGCACCGAGTCGTCGTCGAGCGGGGCTTTGATCGGGTGGCCGGCATGGGCGAGTCTGGAGATCTGTTCGCGGTTCACCGGCGCAGCCTGCCAGCGCCCCGTGGTCGCGCGCACGTCGTTATCCGCCGCGGGGGCGGGCCTCGTGCGCCGATCCCACGGCCGGACGCGGCTCTGATCCCACGGCCCGCCGGACGCGGCTCCGACCACGCGACCCGGCCTAGTATCGGGACCATGAACAGGACCGACCGCGCCGGCCGGGTGATCGCGGCTCCACCGGAGACCGTCTACGACGCCCTCCTCGACCGGGAGTCGCTGGAAGCCTGGCTGCCGCCGGACGGCATGCGCGGGCGCGTCGAGCGGTGGGACCCCCGGCCGGGCGGCGGGTTCCGGATGGTGCTCACCTACCTCGACTCCGCCGACAGCCCCGGCAAGACCTCCGAGGCGACGGACGTCGTTGACGTGGGCTTCGCGGAACTGGTACCGCCGGAGCGCGTGGTGCAGCGGGCGGTGTTCGAGGCCGACGATCCCTCGTACGCGGGGGCCATGACGATGACCTGGAGCCTCGCCGCCACCGACGGCGGGACCGAGGTCACCGTCACGGCGACGGACGTGCCGCCCGGCATCGGTCAAGCGGACCACGAGGCGGGGATCGCCTCCTCCCTGGCCAACCTGGCGTCGTACGTGGAAGGCGCGGCCGCCCGGCCTTGACCCGGCGGGGTGAATGTTCGGGCATATGTGCCCGTGGGACCGGCGGCGCGCCCCGACCTATAGTTACGCGCCGACCGCCACCCGTTGAACAGCGGTCGGCGGCGGTTCTCGGTTCGGTTCGGCATCGAGGGAGGCCGCTCGTGGCCAGCGTGTTTCAGGAGCGCAAGCTCAAGGGGATGTTCGCCGCGTTCGACGCGGACGGTGACGGTTTTCTGCGCGAGGAGGACTTCGCGGCGCTCGTCGCCCGGTGGAGCCTGCTGCCGGGGGTGGGCCCGGGCACGGAACTGCGAGCGCGGATGGAGACGCTGCTGATGGGCTGGTGGGCAGCCCTCCTGGAAGCCGGGGACGCCAACGGGGACGGCGCGGTCGACATGGGTGAGCTGCTCTCCCTCGTCGACAGACTGCCCGCGATGGTCGCGGACGTCACCGCGACCGCCGATACCGTCTTCGACGCCGTGGATTCCAACGGCGACGGGGTCATCTCCCCGGAGGAGCACCTCAGGCTCGTGGAGACCTGGAACGGACAGCCCGTCGACATGACCGGCGTCTTCGAGCTCCTCGACCTGAACGGCGACGGCCACCTCAGCCGCGAGGAGTTCGCCATCCTGTGGCGCCAGTTCTGGATCAGCGACGACCCCGCGGAACCGGGGAACTGGCTCTGCGGCCGCTTCGCGGGCTAGGGGGTGTCGTCACATCAGGTGGTGCCCAGGCGAGTTCGCTGACGTGGACGAGGTCGGGAACGCCCGGAGTCACTCCCCGGTCGTCCCGTCGATCGACTCGCGCAGCAGGTCCGCGTGCCCGTTGTGCCGGGCGTACTCCTCGATCATGTGGGCCAGGATGTAGTGCAGCGAGTATGTACGCCCCTCCGAGCGGCCCACCGCGTCGAGGGATCCGGCGGCGTCCACGATCGCCCTCGACCGGGCGCACGCCTCCTCCCAGATCGCGAAGGAGGCGGCCGGGTCCGCATCGTCGACGTGGAACTCCGTCCACTCGTTGGCCTCGTTCTTCGGGAAGTGCGACGGCACGCCCTCGCCCGCCAGGACGTTGCGGAACCAGCTCCGCTCGACCTCCGCGAGATGGCGCACCAGGCCGAGCAGGGTCAGGTCCGACGGTGCGACCGTCTTCCTGCGCAACTGCTCCGCGCTCAGCCCCGCGCACTTCATCATCAGGGTGTCGCGCTGCCCCTGCAGGACGCTGGTCAGTGTGGCTCGCTCGTCACCCGACAGAACGGGAGGGGTCCGCTGCTCATCGATCACGGTCCATCATCACGGGTGTCGTGGCGTTCGGCCCGGCGGTTTCCTACGGCCGAACGGGACAGGACCGGACAGGACCGGACAGGACCGAACCGGTCCGCTCCGGTCAGGGGAGCGGGGTGGCCCGCGCGGTGATCCAGAGTTCGTACCACTCCTCGTGCGTGAGGTCGGGCTCGCGGACGGCGGCGTCGCGGCAGGCGCGGATGCGGTCCGGGCGGGCGCTGCCGATGACGGGGGCGATGCCCGCGGGGTGCCGGGCCAGCCACCAGAGCAGGACCGCCTCGGGGGTCGTGTCCTTCTTGCGGGCGAGGGCGGCCAGGAGGTCCGCGGTGGCGTGTTCGGCGGGCGTGCTCTCGCGGCCGGTGAAACGCCCCTGCGCCAGTGCGCCCCACGCCTGGAGGCGGATGCCGTGGTCGCGGCAGTGTTCCAGCGTGCCGAAGGGGAAACCGTTGGCCGCGTACGCGGGGGTGTTGAGCAGGACTCCGGCCTCGACCCAGTCGCGGCTGTGCAGGCTCATCTCCAGTTGGTTGGCGACGAGCGGTACATCGAGCCGGGCCTGGAGGGCGGTGATCTGCGGCGTGCCCATGTTGGACACCCCGAAGGCGCGGACGAGGCCCTGCCGGTGCAGGGACATCAGCGCCGCCGCGGTCTCGTCCGGGTCGGCCAGGGGGTCGGGTCGGTGCAGCAGGAGCACGTCGATCACATCGGTGCGCAGCCGGGTCAGGCTCTCCTCCACGCGCCGGACGATGCTCGGGCCGCGCAGGTCGTAGCGGCCGGGGCCGTCCTCGCCGGCCAGGCGGATCCCGCACTTGGTCTGCAGGGTGATCCGCTCGCGCAGCCCGGGCGTACGCGCGAGCACCTCGCCGAACACCGCCTCGGCCTTCCCGTGCCGGTAGATGTCGGCGTGGTCGAAGGTGGTGATCCCGCTGTCGAGGGCCGCCTCGACGGCGGCCTCGGCCGCGTCGATGTCCGCCGGCTCGTACGGGCCGGGTTCCCAGCTCCCGCCGAGGCCCATGCAGCCGTACAGCACCCGGTCGCCCGTCATGGCCGCATGCGTGTTCGCGCCGCTCTTCGCGTCGCCGTTTTCGTTTACGTTCAGGTTCGCCGCCACGCGCCCACCCTATGGGCTGTCCCGCCGGTGGCCCCGGGGTGGTGTCCGGTGCGGCCTGCGGGCCGGTCCGCCGTGGGCCGGGGGTCGCTGGGTGGGCCGTACACTCGGCCCATGGGTCACACACGTTCTTCGAGGCAGCGCCTTCGCCAGGCCGCCTTCGTGACGTGTCCGGCCGCCGGGGTTCCGGCCGTCGTCGACCCGGCCCGCGCGGCCTTCGCCGCGGCGCCCGAGACCCGCCGTGTCGCCTTGCACGGCCACGGCTAGCGCTTCGCGCCCCAGGCCCCTCCGCTCCACATCACCACAGCAGCTTTCCGGCATGCCGCCGGCGCTGCCGCCTGGCTACGGCCGCACGCCCCGGGCCGAGCCCCCTCGAAGGGATCATTGTGAAGCTGAGCGATTTGCTGGCCGGGCAGGAGTACCACGTCCTCCAGGGTGATCCCGACACGACGTTGATCACCGCGGGAACCACGTTCGACGCCGACCGGGTGACCCCCGGCTCGCTGTTCATCGCCGTACCCGGACACCGGGAGGGCGGCCCCGGCTCCGTCTCGCCGGCACTGGCCCGGGGGGCCGCCGCCGTCCTGGTCGACGGAAGCGAACCCTCGCTGCCCGCCGCGGTCTGGCCGCCGGGTACCTGCGCCGTACGCGTCCCCGACACCCGGACCGCCGCCGCGGTGGTGACCTCCCGCTACTTCGGCGAGCCCGGCCGGCAGATGGACATGGTGGCGATCACCGGCACGAACGGGAAGACCTCCGTGTCGTACATGGTCGAGTCCGTCCTGCGGCTCTCCGAGGGGTCGAAGGTGGGGGTCATCGGCACCGCCGGGAGCCGGATCGGCGACGAGCCGATCCCGATGCCGCGCTCGGTGCTGACCACTCCGGAATCGCCGGACCTCCAGTACCTGCTGGGGTACATGCGCGACCGCGGGGCCGCCAGCGTGGTGCTGGAGGCCACCTCGATGGCACTGCTGACCCACCGGGTGGACCGTACGTTCATCGACGTCGGCGTCTTCACCAACCTGACCCAGGACCACCTGGACGACCACGGCACGATGGCCGACTACCGGGACGCCAAACTGCGGCTCTTCCAGGGCCTGTGCCGGCGCGCGGTGGTCAACGCCGACGACCCTGTGGGCGCGGGCATCGTGGCGATGATGCCGGGTGCGGTGACCACGTACGCCCTGGACTCCCCGGCGGACTACCGGGCCACCGACCTCGAGGTGAGCGCCGCGGGCACCCGGTTCACCCTGCACCACGGCGGGCGCGCCTACCCGGCGTCGATCCCGGTCCCCGGCCGCTTCTCGGTGGCCAACGCGCTGGCCACCGTGGCGGCCTGTCACGTACTGGGTCACGAGCTGGGCCCCCTGGTCGACGCGCTCGAACGGATGCCTCCGGTACCGGGCCGCCTGGAGCGCTTCCGGACGCCGCTGGGCACCTCGGTGATCGTGGACTACGCCCACTCCCCCGACTCCCTGGACAAGGTCCTGACCACCATCCGCGGTTTCGCCCGTGGCCGGGTGATCACGGTCTTCGGCTGTGGCGGGGACCGCGACACCACCAAGCGCGCCGAGATGGGCCAGATCGCCGGAACCCACTCCGACCTGTGCGTCCTGACCTCGGACAACCCGCGCAACGAGGACCCCGAAGCCATCCTGGACCAGGTCGTCCCGGGTCTCACGGCGACCGGAACCCCCTACCACCGCGACGCCGACCGCCGCCAGGCCATCGCCTTCGCACTGTCCACGGCGGGCCCGGAGGACACGATCCTGATCGCCGGGAAGGGCAGCGAACCGCACCAGATCGTCGGCGAGGAACTGCTCCCGTTCAGCGACATGGCCACGGTACGGGAGCTGGCGCAGCCCTGACGTCTGCCGTCACGAGCCCGTCGGGCTGGCGGGGCCCGGGGGCTCTTCGGGGCCCGGGGACTCTTCGGGGTCCAGGGACTCTTCGGGGTCCAGGGTCTCGACGGTTCCGGCCAGCCGGGCGCGTTCTGCGGCCAGTACGGTCAGGTGGCTGGCCAGGGATTCCCGGGGGCCCGACTTCACGAGGGCGGGGTTCCCCGTGGCCACGGCGGCCACGAACGCGTCCATGAGACCCGTGTCACCGCCTCCGTGACCGCCGCCCGCGTCCATCGGTCCTCCGGCGCCGGGGTCGATGTGCTCCTCGGTACGGGTCAGGAAGTCGTAGAGCCGCAGGCTCCGGCCGTCGCCCCGCAGTTCGGCCCTGGTCCCGAAGACCCGGGTCTGGCGGTCCGCCCGCTCGGTGAAGGCCGTCATGGTGAAGGTGGCGGTCGCCCCGGAGGCGAACTCCATGGCGACGACCTGGTGGTCGACCACGTCGTTGTCGCAGGCGTACACGCACCGCCCGTACGGGCCGTCCCGCAGGGCGGCCGCGAGGGCCCGCGGGGTGAACTCGTCGAGCACCGCGCTCAGGGGCCACCCGTGCCGGCCGGCCGCGAGCCGTCCGCCGTACTCGCGCGGGGCGGAGTACGGGCAGTTCGCTTCGACCGCGCAGTCCAGACACCGGTCCGCGGCTCCGGCCGGCTTGTGCTCGGGCCGGAAGTGGGAGAGGCGGCCGAAGCTGGAGACCCGCACCGGCGGGCGGCCGAGCACGTATTGCAGCCAGTCCAGGTCGTGGCAGGACTTCGCCATCAGCATGGAGGTGCCCTCGTCCTCGCGGCGCCAGTTCCCCCGTACGAACGAGTGGGCCTGGTGCCAGAAGCCGACCGGCTCCAGGTGCTGGACGCTGACGACGTCACCGAGACGGCCCGAGCCGACGACGCGTTTCAGCGCCTCCGTGTAGGGCGTGTAGCGCAGGACGTGGCCTACGGCCAGGACCACTCCGGTCTCCTCCACCGCGGCGACGATCCGCCGGCACCCGTCCTCGTCCGGCGCCATCGGTTTCTCGAGCATGATGTGGTAACCGAGGGCGGCGAACGCGAGCACCGGCTCCAGGTGTTCGCGGTCCAGGGTGCAGATCAGCACCGCGTCCGCGATCCGGCCGCGGCCGGCCAGCGTCCGCCAGTCGTCCACGGCCGCGGCGGAGGCAAGGCCGTGTGCGGCCGCCAGCCGGTTCCTGCGGGGCTCGCGCGGCTCCGCGACGGCCACCACCTTCGCGCGGCCGGGATGCGCCAGCGCCCAGCGGGCGTGGCCGGCTCCCCGGTCTCCGGCACCGATGACGGCGAGAGTGACCACTGAGGACATCTGACCCACTTCCCGGAGCAGCGAGGCGGTCTGCCCCGCTCATGCTCCTCCCCCGTCGGCGGATCCGGGGAGAGACGCGGCGAGTGGTCGAAACGAACGTAAAGAGCGATCGTTCAATACATTCACCAGGGAACGCGGGGGACGCGAGGGACGTGTAGAGCAGCCCTCACGAACGGGGCAACAGGGGACGAGGCGTGCGCGTTCACGCGGAGCGGCCGGGGGCGGGCTTCGCCGCGGCCGCCCTCGCGGCCGGGTCGGAGCGCTGTGCCCGCACGCTGGAGTTCCGCCGCCCAAGCGCGCGGTGGGCGCGGCGGCGGTCCGGCTGCTGCGCGACCGCGGAGGACACCACGACGCCGCGGTCCCAGCAGGCTTCGGTCACGAGCTGTTTGACGGAGCCGGCGGCGTGCACCACCGCTCTGAGGCGGGGTGCGCGCGAGCGCGCGGGCGTCGACGGCGGGCGCGCTCCAGAAGGTGAGCAGCACCTCGGCCTCCGCGAGAGCGGCTGCCACCTCGGGTCTGGCGCAGTCGTCGGCGACGACCTTCGGATCGAACTCGGCCACTGCGCGCAGCCGTTGGGCGACGGTCTCGTCCAACAGCCGGGGGCCGAGTTCGGGGGCCATGGCGAGCAGGATTCGCGGGCGGCGACCAGGCATCTGGGGCACTCCTTGCGGCTGGGTGAGGCCGCGCCGACTCCATGGAGCCAGATTCCGATCGTCAAGATCCATCAATCATAAAGTTCGATTCGCTCAAAACGATCGTGCCCGTACGGCGGTACGGGGCGGTACGGGGCGGGACGGGACCTCGACCGACTCGCACGAGACCCGCCCCGCCCCGCCCCGCAGGACCACGGCTACAGCACTCCGGTCCGGCCGGCGACGTAGAGGCCGATGAGTCCTGCCACGCAGGCCACGACCAGCCAGGAGACGAGGCCGGTGTGGCGGCCGCGCCCGCTCGCCGACCGGCGGGGCCGCCGGTTACGCCGGTCACGCCGTGCAGACGGGCGCGCCGGGCGGGACGGGCCGGGTGCCGTCTCGGCCAGCAGCCTGCGACAGACCGCCGCGAGTGCGGTCGTGCCGGCGGAAAGGCTGGCGACCGCCTCGGTGCGGGCCGGTGCCGTCGTCCCGCCGTCCAGTATCCGGCCGGCCCGCAGGAGCACCTCGTCGCGCCCGGCGCCGGTGGACAGGCTGATCCACCGCTCGACGTGCTCCCCCCGGATGACGACGCACCCCGTTCGGTCGCGGTAGACGGTGTGCTCCCGCCACAACACGTCCGCCAACTCGTCTGCGGTCTCCCGCAGTTTCGCGCTCATCCCATCCCCCGCTTCACTTCGATTCAAACAAGCACGGGACTCTATCCATGGTTCCCCGACGCACCGGAGGCGGGGTCCGTCGGCGCGGGGCACCACGGTCCCCACCGTCCGTCCCCACCGTCCGTCCCCACCTTCCGTCCCCGTGTACTACCTGGGGTGGATGTCGCAGACGCTACGTCGGGGTGACGCCGGTGACGGCGGGCGAGGTCTAGCGTGGCGGGTATGGGAGAGCAGCGTGAGCGCCCCGGTTCTCCGTGGCGGCGATGGGTGGAGCGGACCGGGCGGGGCCCGGCCTGGCGCTCGACGCTGGCCGTCGCCGTTCTGGCGCAGCTCGGGGCCTGGTGGGCCGGGCAGGCACAGACCGGCCGGGTCACGCTGGACTGGTTCGGCCGGCTCCTGCTGCTGCTCGGGCCCGCTCTGCTGCTCCTGCGCCACCGGCACCCGGTGGCCGTGGCCTTCGGCGTCTCCGCCGTCACTCTGGCCTACCTCGGGGCGGGGTTCCCCCGCGGTCCCGAGTTCCTCAGTCTCGGCGTGGCCTGCTTCGCGGCCGTCGTCGCCGGACACCGGTGGGCGGCCTGGGGATCCGTCGGGCTGGTCTGGGCCGGACACCTGCTGGTCGGGCACTGGCTCTACCGGTGGCTTCCGCCTCCCGGCGACGGACCGGCGTCCTGGGTCCGGGACGCGGGGGCCGGGGGGTGGATCCTCGGCGTGCTCGCGTTGTTCGAGCTGGTGCGCGTACGCCGGGAGCAGTGGTCTCGCGAGCGGGCCGCGCGCGTGGCCGCCGAGCGGACGCGCGTGGACGAGGCGCGGCTGCGCATCACCCGGGAGCTGCACGACGTCCTGGCCCACGGCATCTCTGTGATCAACGTGCAGGCCGGGGTGGGGCTGGCTCTCCTCGACACCGATCCCGAGCAGGCCCGTGCGGCCTTGACCACCATCAAGGAGACCGGCAAGGAGGCACTGGGCGAGGTCCGGCAGGTTCTCGACATCTTGCGCGCCCCCGGCGAGGCGCCGCGGGCGCCCGCCCCAGGGCTCGACCGGATCCCCGAACTGGTCGAACAGGCCGCGGCGGACGGGCTCGCCGTGGAGGTGACGGCCGAGGGAACGGCCCGGCCCCTGCCACCCGGCGTGGACCTCGCCGCGTTCCGCATCGTCCAGGAGGCGCTGGCCAACGTCCTACGGCACTCGGGCGGACGTTCCGCGCGCGTCCGCCTGGTCTGGCGGTCGCGCGCGCTGGACGTGCGGGTGGAGGACGACGGCCCGTCCTCGGACGGTCCCGCGCCGGGTACCACGGACGGCGGTGGCGACGGCCTGGTCGGCATGCGCGAACGGGTGGCGGCCCTCGGCGGCACCCTGGAGACGGGCCCGCGGCCGGAGGGCGGGTACGCGGTGTCCGTGACACTGCCGCTGGAGGCCCTCATACCCCGGGAGGACCAGTGGCCCCCGGCCTGACGGCGCGGTCCGCCGCGGTGGCGCCCGCCAGTTCCCGGACCGGTGTTCGCGGCGGATGACCGCGGCCCCGACCCCGCGGACAAGGGCGGCGCGGACCGCTGACGCTTCGGACGGCGTGGCGGCTCAGGCGGGGCGGGCCACGGACCGGGCGGCAGCGGACGCGGGAACCCGGAAGGCCGCGGGATCGGGATACGTGGCCTTCTCCGCGCGGACGACCTCCTCGACCGCCTCCCGGAACTCGGGCTCGAAGAGGTCCACGGTCAGCAGGAGCCGCAGCCCCCGTACGGTCGGTTCGAGCAGCGGGCGGGCCATGCGGGAGCCGCCGACGGAGACGCCGGTGAATCCCTTGCGGACCGCCTCGATCCGGCCGTCCACGGGGTCCTCGACACCGGCCGCCGCGTACCCGACGATCAGCGCGAGATCCGCGAGGTGCCTGCGCGCGCCGCGGGCCATCTCCTCGGCGCCCTGGAGCGTCTGGACCGGGCCGCCCGCCACCTTGAAGTCGTCTCCGGTCCGCTTGGGACCGCGCGCCCCGTACACGGCGAGGGCGTCCTCGAAGAGCCGACCCGCCTCGTCGACGGCCTTCATCGCCGCCACCAGTTCATCGATGCCGATCTCGCGCTCCACGCTGCCTCCTGGTCCGGAACTGTGCTGCACCGACCGTAGGAGGCAAAGGGTGCGGTATGGAACACCTTTGCGGTAGCGAGATCATGCTGTTTTCGGCCAGAGCCTGAGACCGGACCGTTCACCGCACGCGAGCGCGCCCGGAACCGGGACGCCGTCGCCCGGCGGCCGTCGCGGGTCGCGGGCGCCGCGGCGGCCCGTGCCGCGTACCGATGCCCTCTTCGCCCTCGCATCGCGCTGACCACGATGGACGCCCCGACGGCCCGCTCCGGCGGCTCTGGAGCCGCCGGAGCGGCGACGTGGGCACCGGGCGGCGGCGCGTCCCCGCCCGCAGCCCGGGCCGGTCGGACGACCAAGATCACCGGAAGCGGGTTTCGGCCACCACACCGGACTGGTGGCAGCGCCGTGCCGGCCCGTGGGCCGTGCCGCGCCGTGGCGCCGCGCCGTGGTCCCGGCGCACCGCCGCGAAACCGCCACCGCCCGCCTGCCTGCCTGCCCAACCTACGAGGCGTTCTTGTCAGTTCGGGCAGGTATCCCAACAATGCGCATGACAACCGAAGGTTCTTCGGTCGCATCGTCCTCTGAGGGGAACCCCCACATGAACAAGCCTCTCGCCGGCGCCCTGCTCTCCCTGCTCTTAGTGGGAGCCGCGGGTGCCCCGGCCATGGCCGCCGCGCCGGTCACACCGCCCGCCCCGGCCGCGCCCGCCCCCGCCGTCACCTACGCGGGAACCGTGGCGCTCAGCAACTGTTCCGGTTCCGTCGTCCGCGCCCCCGCCTCCCAGCCGAACGATCCCGCGCTGGTCCTGTCCAACGGCCACTGTCTGGAGACCGGCTTCCCGGCGGCCGGTGAGGTCGTCAAGGACCGCCCCTCCACCCGCTCGTTCTCCCTGCTCAACGCGTCGGGCTCCAAGGTCGCCACGCTCCGGGCGAGCAAGATCTCGTACGCGACGATGACCGACACGGACCTGTCGCTCTACCAGCTGACCACGACGTACGCCCAGATCCAGAGCCAGTACGGGATCGCCGCGCTCACGCTCAACGACGTGCGTCCCGCGCAGGGTTCGGCGGTCAAGGTCGTGTCCGGCTACTGGAAGCGGACCTACACCTGCGCCGTGGACGGCTTCGCGTACCGCCTCAAGGAGGGCGCCTGGACCTGGAAGGACTCGGTCCGCTACACCTCCTCCTGCAACACCATCGGCGGCACCTCCGGCTCCCCCGTGATCGACACGACCAGCGGCAAGGTCGTCGCCGTGAACAACACGGGCAACGAGAGCGGCGGCCGCTGCACCGACAACAACCCGTGCGAGGTGGACGAGAGCGGACGGGTGACGGTGCGCAGGGGCATCAACTACGCGCAGCAGACGTACACCGTGGTCCCGTGCATAGGCCCCGGCAACGCGATCGACCTGAACCGCCCCGGCTGCGTGCTGCCGAGGCCGTAGCGTTCCCGCGCCGCCCCGCACCCACGCCGCGGGGCGGCACGGCGCCCGCCGCTCCGCGGCCGGACCCGAAACGGCTCCGGCGCGGGGCGCGGACGTGGATACTCGGGGGATGGCCGAGACCACCGTCCCCCCGCACGCCACCCTCCGCCCACGCGCCGGCGCCAGCGGCCGCCCGGGCTCCCGGGCGGCGTGAGGCGCGTGGAACTGCACATCGACCACCGCTGGCTGCTGGAGCGTCAGGAGGCCCTCTTCAAGGACGTGGAGGTCGCCGACCACTCCGCGCTCGTCGCGGCCGTCGCCCGGCACCGGGTGAACACCCCCAGCCTGCACGTGGACGACCCCGACGCCTACTGGCGGGCGGCGGCGCTCCTGGAGGCGATCGTCCTGCTGCGGCCGCTCCCCGACCACAACGAGTACTTCGCGTACGGGGTGGCCGTCGCCTACGTCGACGCCTCGGGCGGCGGGGCGGTCGACGCCCCGTACGAGCAGTGGCGCGAGCTCGTCACCGACATCCGACTGCTGCGCGTGAGCGTCTTCGACGTGGCGGACCGCCTGCGCTCCTGGCGGACGTGAGCCGCACCCGCCCCCGGCCGGGGGCGCCGCGGGCCGCGTCAGCGCTTGCGCGGTGCGGCCTTCAGGGCCTCGTCGACGAGGCGGACGCCGCGGGCGAGGCGGCTGAGCTGCTCGAGTTCCACCGCGTACATGCGGATGGTGTTCTCGATGACGGACTCGGCCACGCCCAGCGTGGGCAGCTCGGCCCGGCTGGTCTGGAGCGCCACCCGGACCGCGCGTATCTCGTGCTGGAGCTGGAGCTGCACGTGCCGGACGAGGATCGCGTGGTGGCGGTTCAGCGTCAGGTAGCTGCCGTAGCGGGCCGGGAGGAGGTCCCTGAGCCAGCGGGAGGCCGTGCGTTCCCAGTCGTGGGTCCCGGGGGCCTTGACCTGGAGGGGCCAGTCCGGGCTGCGCGTGATGGTGGCGGTCTGGGGCATTCTCGTCACTTCCGAGGGGTGTCGAACTCTGATCGAGACGTGCGGGGTGGGACGTGCGGGTGGGCGGCCTCGGCCCAGGGGTTGACCGAGGCCGCCGGGGCGCTCGGCGGGATCCGAAAGCCTGGACTCGGCACCCGGGGCCGCGACCTGAGGAGGTTCGTCGTGCCGGGTGTCTCTTCAGGAGGGCGTGGGGACGCCTTCCTTGGCATCTGGTGGATCCGGAGCGCCGCCGCCAGTAAACATATATACCGTCGAGTAAGCAAGCGTATGAAAAATTTCATGCACCAGTAGGTTTGAATATCCTCCGCGGTCAAACAGCCGTGACCGGCTGCTACAGGAAGAATCCGTGCTGGTCGGCGACCTGCTCGTAGCTTTCGAGACGTGCCTGCGTACGCTCCGGGTCGGCGTCGGCCATGGCTTGGAGCAGAGCCGCCGAGAGCATCCCGGGCGCCGCGTACGAGTCGAACACCAGGCGCGACCCGGTCCCCGCGGTCAGCGACACGTCCGCTTCGTCCACCAGGGGCCCCAGAGTGGGGTCCGTGATCAGCACGACGCGCAGCCCCGTGCTGCGCGCGGCCCGGATCGCCGCCAGGGTCTCCTTGGCGTGCCGCGGCATGGCGAAGGCCAGGACCCAGGTCCCGCCGGCCGCCCGGGACTGGAGGAGGGCGTCGAAGGCGACGCTGCCGCCGCGGGTCACCAGCCGTACGTCGGGGTGGATGCGCCGGGCCGCGTACGCGAAGTACTCCGCCAGGGAGACCGAGATCCGCAGCCCGAGCACGGTCAGCGGCACCGAGGCCGCCAGTTCGCGGCCGATGTCGAGGACCTGGTTGGTGTCGGCGAGCAGCCGGCGCACGTTCTCCAGGTTCTCGATCTCGGCGTCGACGGCCGCCTGCAGCTCGTTGCGGCGGATCTGCTCGCGGAGGTCCGGGGAGCCGGCCACCGCGCTCAGCGCGATCGGCTGGAGCACGTCCCGCAGGGCCGGGTAGCCGCTGAACCCGAGGGAGGCGGCGAAGCGGGTCACCGACGGCTGGCTGACGCCGACCCGCTCGGCGAGCTCGGTGATCGACAGGAACGCGGCCTCGGTGAGGTGGTCGATCAGGTACTGCGCGATCCGGCGCTGCCCCGGGGAGAGCCGGTGGCCGTCGAAGAGCGCGAGGAGCCGGTCCGCGGGGGGCTTGCCCCGCTCCGGTCCCTGCGGCTGCCGGCCGCTCGGCGTGATCGCGGCCGCCTGTGCGCGTGCCTGCTGCCCCGATGACACCGGCGGGCCTCCTTCTCATGTCACTCGCGTTCAAACATAGCTCACGCCCTGTGGTCGCCGACGCGCCGGACGGCCGGTACGGGCGCCGGCGGCCGCCCCGGCTCCGGCTGCCTCC
>NZ_JBEOXU010000021.1:0-66080 GCF_040296725.1 Streptomyces sp. NPDC002044 | reverse complement strand
AAGCTCGCCGACATCGTCCTGTGGCGCCCGCCGTTCTTCGGCGCCAAGCCCCAGCTCGTCCTGAAGTCCGGTTTCCCCGCCTACGGCGTCACCGGTGACCCCAACGCCGCCACCGACACCTGCGAACCCCTCGTCCTCGGACCGTTGTTCGGTGCCCACGGCGCCGCTCCCGCGGACCTGTCGGTGGCGTTCGTCAGCCGCGCCGCGGCCGAGTCGGGCAGCTTCGGCGCACCGTACGACACGCTGGGAACCCGGCGCCGGCGGGTCGCCGTACGGGGAACACGGGGCATCGGCCCGAAGGACATGGTCGGCAACAGCCGGCTCGGGGACGTCGACGTGAACCCCCGGACCGGCCTCGTGACGCTCGACGGGGAGCCCCTGCGCTCAGAACCGTCCGAGCGGGTCTCGCTCAACCGCCTCTATTTCCTCTGAGGGAACACTCCGCCCCCGGAGTCCTCCCTCCCCCCTCACTCCTGCCTCCGCTCTTGACTGAATTTTCAGTCGGGTGAAGACTGCACCGAAAGAAATGAGACATCTCATGGCTGATTACCGTATGCCCGCCGAATGGACCGCGCACGAGGGCTGTCTGATGGCCTGGCCCACCCGCGAGGAACTGTGGGGGAGCGTGCTGGCCGAGGTGAAGGAGGAGTACGCCGACGTGGCCCGCGCCATCGCCGCCTTCGAGCCCGTGACGATGGTCGCCCCTCCCGGTCACGGCGAGGACGCCCGCGCCCACTGCGGGGACGACGCCGCCATCACCGTGATCGAGGTGCCGATCGACGACTCCTGGTTCCGCGACAGCGCCCCGCTGTTCGTCCTCGACGGCAACGGCGACCGGGCCGGAGTGGACTTCCGCTTCAACGCCTGGGGCGGCAAGCACAGCCCCTTCGACGCCGACGACCGGGTCAGCGCCCTGCTGCTGGAACACCTCGGGGTCGACCGGATCGCCTCCGACATGATCCTCGAAGGCGGCGCGATCACCGTCGACGGCGAGGGCACGCTGATCACCACGGAGCAGTGCCTGCTGCACCCCAACCGCAACCCCGGCATGAGCCGCGACGAGATCGAGGCCGAGCTGAAGGCCCGGCTCGGAGTCACCAAGGTCATCTGGCTGCCGTACGGCGGCCTGCTCGACACCGAGACCGACGGCCACGTCGACGGCGTCTGCGCCTTCGCCGCGCCCGGCACGGTCGTCGTCTCCCTGCCCGACAACCCCAACCACCCCGACTACGCCCGGATGCGCGCCAACCGCGCCGTGATCGAGGCCGCCACCGACGCCCGCGGCCGCCGGCTGGAGATCATCGACGTACCGCAGACGGCCTTCGGCGAGGTCGCCGACGGCGAGATCGAGGTGTCGTACCTGAACTACTACGTCGCCAACGGCGGCGTCGTCGTCCCGGTCGCCGGGCTCGCCCAGGACGAGGACGCCCTCGCCGTGATCGCCACCGCCTACCCCGGCCGCAAGGTCGTCGGCGTACGGGCGCTCGCCATCGCGTTCGGCGGCGGAGGCGTGCACTGCATCACCCAGCAGATCCCCGCCGCGCGCACCGCGACCCCCACGGCCACCGCCGGCTGACCGGGAAGCCGACCGTTCCCAGCGGACCGCCCGGCGCGGTCCGCCCGCTCCTCCCTCCGCATCCCTCACGGCAAAGAGAGCGCGACGATGAACACCTCCCCACCCCGTACGGGCAGACGCCCCCTGCGGACCGGCCGCCGCACCGCGGCCCTCACCACCGCCGTCCTGACCTCCTTCGCCCTGCTCGCGGCCTGCGCGGGACCGCCCAAGGGCAAGGACGGCGACGTCACCGACGTCCACCTCTCCGCCTCCACACCCGCGGCGCGCGGCGACATCGACTCCTTCAGCTGGGCCATGTACGCCGAACCGCCCACCCTCGACTACACGATGGCGTTCGACTACCCGCAGAACACCGTCCTGTCCAACGTGTGCGAGAGCCTGATGCGCTGGACCCCGGCGCTCACCATCGAGCCCGGCCTCGCCCAGAAGGCGTCCAACCCCGACCCCACCACCTGGGTCTACGACCTGCGCCCCGGCGTGCGCTTCCACGACGGCAAGGTGATGACCGCCGACGACGTGGTCTTCAGCCTCGGCCGGCAGACGGACCCCGACAACGCGGCGGCCTGGGCACAGGTCTTCCGGAACGTCGGCTCGGTCACCGCGAGCGGCCCGCTCCAGGTCACCGTCAAGCTCAAGAAGCCCGACTCCCAGTTCCCCCAGTACATGGCCACCGCCGCCGGGGTGGTGGCGTCCAAGTCGGGCGTCGAGGCGGCCGGCAAGGACTACGGAACCACCGGCGGCCTCGCCTGTACCGGCCCCTTCCAGCTCGGCACGTGGGACAAGGGCCAGGCGATCCAGCTCGACCGCTTCGACCAGTACTGGGGCACCAAGGCCAAGTCGAAGAAAGCCGTCTTCCGGATCCTGACCGACCCCTCCGCCCGCACCAACGCCATGCTCAGCGGGGAGGCCGACGGCGGCTACCTGATCCCCACCGAGAGCTACGCCCGCCTGCGCGCCAGCGGCGCGGGCACCCTCTACTTCGGCGAGGGCCTGACCACCGTCAACGTCAACGTCACCTCCATGCAGGGAGCCCTCGGGGACGTCCGCGTCCGCCAGGCCCTGTCGCTGGCGCTGGACCGCACCGGATTCGTCAAGGCCGGACTCGCGGGCGCGGGTACCGTCACCAACTCCCTGACCACCCGCGCCGCCTGGGCCGCCGCACCCGAGCAGACCCTGAAGACGGCGTTCGACGGGCTGCCGGCCAACGGCCAGGACATCGAGCGGGCCAAGGCACTGGTCAAGGAAGCCGGGGCCACCGGCAAGACCCTGACCGTGGCCACCAGCTCGATCGGCCAGGACGTCTCCCTCCTCGCCACCGCGGTCCAGGCCGCCGGCACGCGGATCGGGCTGGACATCCGGCTCAAGACGATCGCCCCCAACGCCTTCACCGCGCTGTTCACCGACCCCCAGGCGCGCGCGGGCATCGACATGTTCCCGTACACGTCCTACAACTCGATCACCGATCCACTGGACCTGCTGCAGAACTTCGAGACCGGCGCCTACCAGAACTTCGCCGGCTACAGCGACCCGCGGTACGACCAGCTCGTCGGCCAGGCCGGCGCGACCTACCCCGTCGCGGAGCGCATGGCCGTCGAGGCCGAACTCCAGCGGCACGCCTCCGAGCAGCTGCTGTGGATCCCCGTGGCCGAATGGTCGACCGCGGTGTTCCTGGGCAAGCGGATCACCGGAGCGCCCACCACCATCTCGTACATGTACTACCCGTGGGCCGCCGATGTGGGGGCGGCCCCGTGAGCTTCGTCCGCTTCGCCGCACGACGGGTGGCGGAAATGGCCGCCACCCTGCTCGTCGCCTCGTTCGTCGTCTTCGGCGCCATGTACCTGGCGCCGGGCAGCCCGGCGAGCTTCCTGCTCGCCGGGCGGTCGGCCTCCCCGGAGGCCCTCGCCTCGGTCAATGCCCAGTACCACCTGGACGATCCCTTCCTCGTGCGCTACTTCCGCTGGCTCGGGGACATGCTCCAGGGAGACTTCGGGCGGTCGATCACCTACCGCACCGACGTCTCGCGCCTCCTGGCGGACCGGCTCCCCGTGACACTGCTGCTGATCACCATGGCCCTCGTCGTGGTCGTGGTGGTCGGCCTGCTGCTGGGCCGCGCCGCCGCCGTCCGGGGCGGGGCCACCGACTCCGCCGTCCTGGTCACCACGACGTTCGCCGTCGGCACCCCGTCCTTCGTCGCCGCCGTCCTGCTCCAGGGACTGTTCGCCGTACAACTGGGCTGGTTCCCCAGCAGCGGCGCGGGCGAGGGCTTCGGCGACATGCTCTGGCACCTCACCCTCCCCGCCGTCGCCCTGGCCCTCTACCTGATCGGCATGCTCGCCCGGGTCACCCGCGCCGCCATGCTCGACGCCCTCGGCAGCGAGCACGTCACCGTCGCCCGCAGCCGCGGCGTCCCCGAACGCCAGGTCATCCGCCGCCACGTCTGGCGGAACTCCCTCGGAACGGTCCTGACCACCGGCGGACTGATCGTCTCCACCCTCCTGGTGTGCACCATCCTGGTCGAGACCGCCTTCAGCATCGGCGGCATCGGCCAGCTCCTCGAACTGTCCACCACCACCAAGGACTTCCCGACCGTCCAGGCGATCTCCCTGATCATCGTCGCCCTCTTCATGACGGTGAACCTGCTCGTGGACCTGGTCCTGCCCCTGGTCGACCCCCGGGTCACCCTCGGAACGAGGGGAGCCGCCCAATGAGCGCCGTACTCACCCGCCGCCCCGGCCTCGCCCGGATCCGCGCCACCCGCTCCCCGCTCCACCTCGTCTGCCTGGTCCTCGTCACCCTCGTCGTCCTCGCCGCACTGGTCGCGCCCTGGGTGGTGCCCCACGACCCCAACGCCGTCGACCTGGGCGACGCCCTCGCCGGACCCTCCGCCGCGCACCCGCTCGGCGTGGACGCCGCCGGCCGCGACACCCTCTCCCGGCTGCTGCTGGGCGCGCGCACCTCCCTGCTCGGCCCGCTCGGCGTCGTCGTCTTCTCCACCGTCGCGGGCATCGCCATCGGCATGGCCGCCGCGTGGCGGGGCGGCTGGCTCGACTCCGTCCTGTCCCGCAGCACGGAGCTGGTCTTCGCCTTCCCCGGCATGCTGCTCGCCATCCTGATCATCTCCGTCTACGGCGAGGGCCTGATCGCCCCCGTCACCGCCCTCGCCCTCGCCTACCTGCCCTACGTCAGCCGCCTGACCCGCTCCCTGGTGCTGGCCGAGCGCGTCCGGCCGTACGTGAGCGCCTACCAGGTCCAGGGCCACTCGGCCACGCAGATCTGCCTGCGCCACATCCTGCCCAACATCGCCCCCGTCGTCCTCGCCCAGTCCACCATCAACTTCGGCTATGCCCTGATGGACCTCGCCGGACTGTCGTTCCTCGGACTCGGCGTCCCCGCGCTCACCCCCGACTGGGGCCGCATGGTCTTCGACGGACAGACCGCCATCCAGCACGGCTACCCGCTGTCCGCGATCCTGCCCTGCGTCTTCATCGTGCTGACCGTCGTCGCCTTCAACGTGGTGGGCGAGCGGTGGGCCGACCGTGTCTCCAGGAGGGCCCGATGAAACAGGCGCACCCCCCCACCCTCGACATCCAGGGACTGCGGGTCACCCTGCCCGGCACCGCCCGGCCCGTCCTCGACGGCGTCGACCTGACCGTCTCCGCCGGCGAGACCGTCGCCCTCGTCGGCGAGTCCGGCTCCGGCAAGAGCCTCACCTCCCGCAGCGCGCTGCGCCTGCTGCCGCCCGGGGCGGCCGTCGAGGGTGCCGTACGGGTGTGCGGCGACGACGTGCTCGCCATGGACGCCGGCCGCCTGCGCGGCGTCCGCGCCGGCACGGTGGCCATGGTCTTCCAGGACCCGCGCGCCGCCGTCAACCCGCTGCGCCGCATCGGCGACTTCCTCACCGAGAGCGTCACCCTCACCGGGGCCATGGGCCGTACGGAGGCCGCCGCCCGGGCGGTCGAACTCCTCGGGGCGGTGGGCCTGGACGCGTCCGTCCTGCGCAAGTACCCCGGCCAGGTGTCCGGCGGCATGCTCCAGCGCGTCGTGATCGCGGCGGCCCTCATGGGCGACCCCTCGCTCCTGCTGGCCGACGAACCCACGACGGCGCTGGACGTCACCAGCCAGGCCGAGGTGATCGCGCTCCTCGCCGCGCTCCGCGAACGCTTCGGCACCGGCCTGCTGTTCGTCACCCACGACCTGGAACTCGCCGCCGCCATCAGCGACCGGGTGTACGTCATGTACGCCGGGCGGATCGTGGAGACCGGCCCCGCCGAGGTCCTCTTCACGCGCCCCCGGCACCCGTACACGGCGGCCCTCCTCGCCTCCACCCCGCGGATGGAGGGCCCCCGGGGCAGGCTCGCCGCCATCGAGGGCCAGCCGCCGGATCTGCGGGAGCCGCTGCGCGGCTGCGCCTTCGCCGCCCGCTGCCCGTTCGCCACGGAGGTCTGCGACCTGCGGACCCCGCTGCGGTCCCCGGCTCCGGACCGGGCGGACCACCATGCCGCCTGCCACCACAGCGACCTGCTCGAAGGGAGCGCCGTCGATGCCTGAGAACGCACTGGAGGTCACCGGGCTGCACCGCTCCTTCGGGACGGTCCGTGCCGTGGACGACGTGTCCTTCGCCCTCCCCGAGGGCGGCTCGCTGGGCATCGTCGGCGAGTCCGGTTCCGGCAAGACGACCACCGCGCGCATCGTCGTCGGCCTGGAGCGCGCCGACGAGGGGGAGATCCTGGTCCGGGGCAGGCCCCGGGCCGGCCGGACCCGCGGCCGGGCCGCACGCCTGGCCCGGGCCCGCGAGATCCAGATGGTCTTCCAGGACCCCTTCCTCTCCCTCGATCCGCGCATCAGCGTCGAAGCGGTCCTGCGCGAAACCCTGCGGCTGCACTTCCCCGGCCGCGACCACGTCCCGCGCGTGCGCGAACTGCTCGGCCAAGTGGGCCTGGGCACCCGGGCCGCCGACGCCCTGCCCCGCACCCTCTCCGGAGGCCAGCGCCAGCGGGTCGCCATCGCCCGGGCCCTCGCCGTCGAACCGGCCGTCCTCATCCTGGACGAGGCCGTCGCCGCGCTCGACGTCTCCGTACAGGCGCAGATCCTCAACCTGCTGGCCGACATCAGGGAGCAGACCGGCATCGCGTTCCTGTTCATCACCCACGACCTCGGGGTCGTGCGGTGCGTGACCGACGAGATCGTCGTCATGCGGCACGGGGCCGTGGTCGAACAGGGCCCTACGGAGGAGGTCCTCGCCGCGCCCCGGCACCCGTACACCCGGCTGCTGCTGGAGTCCGTACCCCGGCCGGGCTGGGACCCGGAGGCCATCGCGGCGGCCCGGCGGGCGCTGTAGCCGGCGCGGGGCCGGGGCCCGCGCCGGCGGGTCCGGGGTCAGCCGGTACGGGGTCAGCCGGTCCGGGCCGGCGTCCCGGGGCCGCTTCCGGCGGCGAGCGTACGGATCAGCGTGCGCAGCACCGCCGCGGAGTCGACCTCGGAGCCCAGTGACTCCGCGGCGGCCAGGCCGTCCACGGCGGCGGCCACGGCCTCGCCCAGCAGACGCGGGTCGGCGTCCCCGCCCCGTTCGTCGGCCAGGACCCGGAACAGCGTGACGAAGCAGCCGCGCCAGCGCCGGTACTCCGCCTCCAGGGACTCCCGTACGCGGGCGTCGTTCAGGGCATGCCAGTGCAACGCCGAGTGCAGATGGGAGAGTTCCGCGCCCTCCGGCCGGGAGAGCAGCCCGACGACCCTCTCGGCCCGTTCCACGAACGGCCCGGGGCCGGAGACGGCCTCCTCCAGGGGAAGGATCCACTCCGGGCGGATGTCCGCGACGACCGCCAGGACGAGATCGGTGCGGTCCTGGAAGTGGTAGTGGCACATCCCGTGCGAAACGCCGGACAGCGCGGCCACGTTGCGGGTGGTGAACCGTTCGCTCATCCCGCCCGCGAGCAGGGTCCGCGCGGCGGCGATCAGCCGGGCCCGGGTCTGCTCGCCCTTCGCCGAGACCCGTGTCCGCCCCGCTCGCACGGGGGGAGCGGCCAGGTCCGGGGAGTCCTTCGCGGAAGCTGCCATGGCGTCACTCTAACGAGCCCGCGCACCGCCACCTGCGACGTTCTCCGATTCCTCGGAATGACCCCGTCCAAAGTATTGACCGAGCGCTTGGCCAGTTTTAGCTTTCCGGTCAACCCCGCAGTCGGCGCGGGTAGTTGGATCCCCAAGGAGACCCCTCATGAACGATCACGCAGCACACCCGCCCGCCGAGGGCATGGGCAGGCGCCGGTTCCTGGCGGCGGCGGGCCTCACCGCCGCTGCCGCCGCCCTCGCGGCGGCCGAGGGACGGGCGCGGGCGGTGGCCCTCCCGGCCGCGGCGGCGGGCACGTTCCGCGTCCCCATCGAGGACGTCCGCCACACCCGCACCTGGATGGCCTGGCCGGACAGCACCTCGATCTGGGGCGGCACGCTGAGCGGTGTCCAGTCGGACATCGCGCTCATCGCCCGCACCATCGCCAAGTACGAGCCGGTCTACGTCTGCGCCAACTCCGCCAGCGCCGCCAAGGCCCGCTCGATGTGCGGTTCGACCGTCACCGTCGTCACCACCATCCCCGTCGACGACTGCTGGATGCGCGACTCGGGCCCGGTCTTCCGTACCGACGGGGCCGGCGGTCTCGACGCGGTGGGCCTGAACTTCAACGGCTGGGGGCGCAAGCAGGCCCATGCCAAGGACAACCTGGTCGCCGGGCGGATCGCCGCGTACGTGGGCGTCCCGTTCACCTCCGCCGGACTGGTGGGGGAGGGCGGCGCGGTCGAACAGGACGGCGCGGGCACCCTGATGGCCACCCGCAGCAGCCTGATCAACCGCAACCGCAACCCCAACAAGTCACAGGCGCAGATCGAGGCCGCGCTGCGCACCGCCTACGGCGCGTCCAAGGTCATCTGGTTCGACGGGGTGGTCGGCCAGGACATCACCGACGACCACGTCGACGCGACCTCCCGCTTCCTGGCCCCCGGCAAGGCCCTGGTCCAGATGCCGCTGGCCTCCGACAACGACGTCTATGCCAAGGACGCGCGCCAGCAGTTCCAGATCCTGTCCGGAGCGACGAGCGCGGGCGGCGCCCGGATGACCGTCGAGAAGCTCCAGGGCCCCGACTACGACCAGATCCGCTCCACCAACCCGGACTTCCTCGCCTCCTACGCCAACTACTACGTGTGTAACGGCGCCGTCATCAGCGGCCAGTTCGGCGACACCGCGGCCGACGCCGCGGCGCGGGCCACACTGACCCGCCTGTATCCCGGACGCGTCGTCGAACGGCTCAACATCGACCGCCTCGGCGCGGGCGGCGGCGGCATCCACTGCGTCACCCAGCAGCAGCCGGTGCCGTAGGCCGTACGGCGGCGGGCCGGTGACCGCGCGGTCACCGGCCCGCCGTTGCGCGTCCCGGGCCGGCGGGTGTGCGCCGCGGGTCCGCGGTTTCGAGCCGCGGGTCCGTCGCTCCGCGGTCCGGGCCCGCGGCTGGGTCCGGACGCGCTCAGGCCGGCCAGCGGACCCGCCCGCCCTCGACCCGGAGCACGGCCGGGACCTCGTCCTCGTGGAACCTGAGGAACCCGATCCCGACCGTGCCGTCCGCGAGCCGGTGTGCCGCGTGGGCCCGTGCGGCCAGCCAGCCGAGCAGCTCGCCGACCTCCTCGAACTCGTCCGGGTGGAGCTCCTGCCGGGACGTCAGCGCCCACCCCGCACCCGGCGGGTCCGTGCGGGGGTCCAGCGCGGAGCTGAGCACCCCGCCCGCCCGCGCCGCGGCGCCGTGCCCGGCCAGCAGGGGCCGGGGATCGTCCTCGACCACCGGGACCCCGTTGTCGTCCACCACCACGACCGGGAACTCCGTGACGATGGAAAGGCGCTCCGGCCGGGGCCCGATCCCCAGGTGCCAGCGCAGTTCGGCCAGCTCCGTCGCGGAGATCTCGTCCCGCAGGCCGACGGCGACCGTCAGGTCATGGATGTCACTCACCCGACGAACTTCTATCAGACGCGGGACGCCCTGGTGCCGTGGCCGGAAAGGTCCACCGGGTCGAGACGCTCGGTGAGCCGGCCGTACAGCTCGGGGCGGCGGGTCCGCATCAGGCCGAACTCCAGCCAGTCGCGGCGCTGGTCGAGGTCGAGGTCGGCGACGAGCACGGCGGGGCGCTCGCGCGGGGCGCGCAGCAGGACGCGGCCGTACGGGTCGGAGATGAAGGAGGAGCCGTAGAAGGTGGAACGGCCCTCGGTGCCCACCCGGTTGGGCACGATCATGAAGAGCGCGTTGGCCAGACCGTTGGCGCTGATCGCGTGCTCCCACAAGGGCCGGGTGTCGAAGTCCGGTAGGTCCACCTCGGAGCCGATGGCGGTGGGATGGACGAGGACCTCCGCGCCGTGCAGGGCGTAGGCGCGGGCGAGTTCGGGGAACCACTCGTCCCAGCAGGTCGGGAAGCCGAAGCGGGCGCCTTCGAGGGCGACGACCGGGAAGCCGCTGTCGCCGGGCCGGAAGCAGAGGTCCTCGCGGTAGCCGGGGAAGGCGGGGATGTGGTTCTTGCGGGTCCGGGCGATCAGGGCGCCGTCGGGGTCCACGCAGACGGCGGTGTTGTATCCGAGGCCGCCGTCCTCGGCGCGCTCGTAGAGGGAGGCGTGGACGGTGATGCCGAGGTCGGTCGCGAGCCCGGCGGCCAGGCGGACGGTGGGGCCGCCCTCGACGTCCTCCAGGTAGCGGGCGGCGCCGTCGGCCATCGGGTCGTCGGTGTTGCAGAAGTACGGGCTGCGGGTCAGCTCCGGCAGGCACACCACCGTGGCGCCCTGTCCGGCGGCCAGGGCCACGCCCTCGCGCAGCCGGGCGTCGTGCTCGTCCTCGTCGGCGTACCAGCGCGTCTGGACGAGGCCGACGCGCAGCGGGTCCCGCTCGGCGGGCTCCGTGCGGGCGGGTGAGCCGAGGGGGGAGCCGTAGGAGGTGAGGAGTGCGTACGAGGTCACGGGCGAGCCGCCTTCGGGAGTTTCCTGACTGAAGTTTCAGTCAGGATGCGCGAAACGAAGACGCCCGTCAAGGGGCGGACCCCGGGGGCGGCCGGCCTCCCGTCAGTGCGCCGCGCTCCCGCCGGGCGGGCGGCGGTCGCGGTACCGGGCGCGCCACCGCGCGAGGAGTTCACCGGGCGTGCGCGGCGACGGCGTGGGCTCGGCGGGCCACTCCTCCTGCCGGGTCTGCGGAACGTTCGGCATGAGGTAGCGCATGCGTTCCGTCTCCAGCACGCACAGTGGGATCCCGCCGGGGTCGTCGGGGTGTTCGAGGCGGACCGTGAACGGCCGCGGCGGCTCGGTGGTGATCTCACCCCGCACGAGGGTGACCGCGGCGCGGCCGGTGCGCACCGAGGAGACGGCCTTCCCGTCGACGAGAACCTCGACGTGGTGGCGCGGCAGATCGCACAGGACGGTGATCGAGTGCCCGTCCTGATCCAGGTGGAAGCGCTGATGGGCCGCCACGGCACCCTCCCGGTCCGTTCCTGGCTCCAGCCTACGGCGCACCCCCGGCCCCCGCCCGGACCCGGGCTGTGCTCGCGGCGCACGGTCCGCCCCGCCCCGGGGCGAACCGGGACGATCGAACATACGATGGGCGGAAACCGGCGCGGACGGCTCGCCGCGCCGATCGTTCCAGGCCCCTCGGGGTGGGAGACGTATGGCACAGGTCGCCGACACAGCGCGGACCGTCATCCTGACCGTGGACGACGACCCGGGCGTGTCCCGCGCCGTCGCCCGCGACCTCAGGCGCCGCTACGGCGCCGCGTACCGCATCGTGCGCGCCGAGTCCGGGGAGTCCGCGCTCGAGGCCCTGCGCGAGCTGAAACTGCGGGGAGACCTGGTGGCCGTGATCCTCGCCGACTACCGGATGCCGCAGATGAACGGCATCGAGTTCCTCGAACAGGCCCTGAACGTGTACCCGGGCGCCCGGCGCGTGCTGCTGACCGCGTACGCCGACACCAACGCGGCGATCGACGCGATCAACGTCGTCGACCTCGACCACTACCTGCTCAAGCCCTGGGACCCGCCGGAAGAGAAGCTCTTTCCGGTCGTGGACGACCTCCTGGCCGCCTGGCGCTCCAGCGACCACCGGCCGGTGCCCGCCACCAAGGTCGTCGGGCACCGGTGGTCGGCGCGCTCCTCGGACGTACGGGAGTTCCTGGCGCGCAACCAGGTGCCGTACCGCTGGTACTCCTCCGACGAGCCCGAGGGCCGGCGGCTGCTGGAGGCCGCCGGGGCCGACGGGCGGCGGCTGCCCCTGGTGATCACGCCGGAGGGCGGCGTGCTGATCGAGCCGGAGGCGGCCGAGCTGGCCGCCCGCGTGGGGCTCGCGACGACGCCGGCCGCCGACTTCTACGACCTCGTCGTGATCGGCGGCGGCCCCGCCGGGCTCGGCGCGGCCGTGTACGGGGCCTCGGAGGGGTTGCGCACGGTCCTGATCGAGCGGTCGGCGACCGGCGGGCAGGCCGGGCAGAGCTCCCGCATCGAGAACTACCTCGGCTTCCCGGACGGCGTGTCGGGCGCGCAGCTCACCGAGCGCGCCCGCCGCCAGGCCGGCCGGTTCGGCGCCGAGATCCTCACGGCGCGCGAGGTCACGGGCCTGGAGGCCAGCGGCGCGGCCCGTGTCGTCCGCTTCTCCGACGGCTCGGCGGTCGCCGCGCACAGCGTCATCCTGGCGACCGGGGTGTCCTACCGGCAGCTCCACGCTCCCGGCTGCGACGACCTGACCGGCTGCGGGGTGTACTACGGCTCCTCGCTCACCGAGGCGTCGTCCTGCCAGGGGCAGGACGTGTACATCGTCGGCGGCGCGAACTCCGCGGGGCAGGCGGCGATGTACCTGGCCCGGGGCGCGAAGTCGGTGACGCTGCTGGTGCGCGGGGAGTCCCTGAGGGCGTCGATGTCGTACTACCTGGTCCAGCAGATCGAGGAGGCCCCGAACATCTCGGTCCGGAGCCGGACCGTGGTCGAGGCGGCGCACGGAGACGGGCACCTGGAGCAGCTGACGCTGCGCGACGTCGACACGGGCGCGACCGAACTCGTCGACGCGCAATGGATGTTCGTGTTCATCGGCGCGGCCCCGCTGACCGACTGGCTGGACGGTACGGTGCTGCGCGACGAGCGCGGATTCATCCTGGCCGGCCCGGACCTGACACCGGACGGGAGGCCGCCCGCCGAATGGGAGCTGGAGCGGCCGCCCTACCACCTGGAGACCAACATTCCCGGCGTGTTCGTCGCGGGCGACGCGCGAGCGGAGTCGGCGAAACGCGTCGCGTCCGCCGTCGGAGAGGGAGCCATGGCCGTCATGCTCGTCCACCGTTACCTGGAGCAGTCGTGAGCGGGCAGGTGAGCGGGCAGGTCATGCCCTGCGCCCCGCAGGAGATCGCCTCGCTGTTCCTGTTCGAGAAGCTGTCCCCGGAGCAGCTCGGGCGGCTGTGCGCCGAGGGGGTGGTGGAGCGGTTCGAGCCCGGTCCGGTGTACACCGAGGGCGACCCGGCGACCTGCTTCTACGTCATGATCGAGGGCACCGTCGTCCTGTACCGCCGGGTCGGCGGGGACGACGTGGAGGTGGCCCGGACCTCACAGCGCGGGGTGTACTCGGGAGCCATGCAGGCGTACCTGGGGGACCGGGTGCCGCAGACGTACAACAACTCGATGCGGGTGACCGAGCCGACGCGGTTCTTCGTGCTGCCCGCGCAGTCGTTCTCGGACGTCATGCGCGAGTGGTTCCCGATGGCCGCGCACCTGCTGGAGGGGCTCTTCTTCGGGTCGAAGAGCACCCAGCAGGCCATCGGTCAGCGCGAACGGCTGCTGGCGCTCGGGTCGTTGTCCGCCGGACTCACCCACGAGCTCAACAACCCGGCCGCGGCGGCCGTACGGGCCACCGCCACGCTGCGGGAGCGGGTGGGCAGGATGCGGCACAAGCTGGCCGTCATCGCCCAGGGCTCCTACTCGCGCGAGGCGCTCGCCGACCTCATCGAGATCCAGGACCGCACCGCCGACCGCGTCGCCAAGGCACCGGTGCTGAGCCCGCTGGAAGCCTCCGACCGGGAGGACGAACTCGCCGACTGGCTCGACGGCCACGGCATCGCGGAGGGCTGGCGGATCGCGCCGACCTTCGTCCAGGCGGGACTGGACACCGACTGGCTGGAGCAGGTCGCCGCGACCGTGGCCGAGGACATGCTGCCCGGGGCGATCGGCTGGCTCAACTACACGGTCGAGACCGAGCTGCTGATGGACGAGATCGACGACTCCACCACCCGCATCTCCCACCTGGTGGACGCCGCCAAGCAGTACTCCCAGCTCGACCGCGCGCCCCACCGGGTGGTCGACGTCCACGAACTCCTCGACAGCACCCTGCTGATGCTGACCGGCAAGATCGGCCCCCGGGTCCGGGTGGTCAAGGAGTACGACCGCACCCTCCCGGACGTGCCCGCCTACCCGGCGGAACTCAACCAGGTGTGGACCAACCTCATCGACAACGCCGTCTTCGCCATGGGCAGCACCGGCCTCGACGGCACGCTGACGGTCCGCACGGCCCGGCAGGGCGACCGGCTGCTGGTGGAGTTCCGCGACACCGGACCCGGCGTCCCGGCGGACATCCGCAGCCGCATCTTCGATCCCTTCTTCACCACCAAGCCGGTCGGCGAGGGCACCGGCCTCGGCCTGGACATCTCCTGGCGGATCATCGTCAACAAGCACCACGGCAGCCTCCAGGTGGAGTCCGCGCCGGGCGACACCCGGTTCCAGGTACTGCTGCCCCTGACCGACCCGGACCCCGAGGCCGGGCCCGAGGCCGGGCCCGGAACCGCGACTGAGGAGGAGCCCGTATGACCGGCACCGACGGAAGCCAGGGAATCAACGGAATCAACGGGAGCAACGGGAGCAACGGGAGCAACGGGAGCAACGGGATCGACCCGGGAGTCCCGCCCACCGGAACCGGCTGCGCCGACTGTGACGCGGCGGGCGGCTGGTGGTTCCACCTGAGGCGGTGCGCCCAGTGCGGCCACATCGGATGCTGCGATTCCTCGCCAGGCCGGCACGCCACCGCCCACTGGAAGTCCACCGGCCACCCCCTGGTGCAGAGCTTCGAACCGGGCGAACCGTGGTTCTGGGACTACGGCGAGAACGAGTTGTACGAGTCCGGTCCCGCGCTGGCGCCGCCCACCGGGCATCCCGCGGACCAGCCGGCGCCGGGCCCGGCCGGCCGGGTCCCGGAGGACTGGAAGCGGCTGCTGCGGTAGAGCGACCGCGAGGGCCCCGGTGGGGCACCGCGCCACAGGGCGGAGACCGGCTGTGTGGGGCGTACACATGGAAACGGCGCCCGCACGTCGCGCATGCTTCCAGCCATGACAAGCGGAATCAATCTCCCGTCCGGGGGGACACCGGCCGCCTGCCTGGCGGGCCGCACCGCCATGGTGACCGGCGCCGGCAGCGGCATCGGACGGGCCTGTGCCACGGCGCTCGCCGCCGCCGGAGCCCTCGTCCACGTGGTGGACGTCGACGCCAGGGCGGCCGCGGCCGCCGCCGAGGAGACCGGCGGCCGGGCGCACGTCGTGGACCTCGCCCGGAGCGACCTGCTGGGGGAGCTCCCCACGGAGGTCGACATCCTGGTCAACAACGCCGGGCTCCAACACGTGGCACCGCTCGCCGAGTTCCCGCCGGACCAGTTCGACCTCATGCAGCAGGTCATGGTCCGGGCGCCGTTCCTCCTGATCCGCCACACACTGCCGCACATGAGCGCGCGGGGCTGGGGCCGGATCGTCAACATCTCCAGCGTGCACGGCCTGCGGGCCAGCGCGTTCAAGGCCGGATACGTGACCGCGAAGCACGCCCTCGAAGGGCTCAGCAAGGTGGCCGCCCTCGAGGGCGCGCCGCACGGAGTGACCAGCAACTGCATCAGCCCGGGCTACGTGCGCACCCCCCTCGTGGAGCGGCAGATCGCGGCGCAGGCCACCGCCCACCGCATCGACGCCGGGCAGGTGGTCGGCGAGGTGCTGCTCGGCCGCTCCGCGGTCAAACGCCTCATCGAGCCGGAGGAGGTCGCGGCCGTCGCCGTATGGCTCTGCGGTCCGCACACCGGCTACATCACCGGTGCCTCCCTCCCCGTGGACGGGGGCTGGACCGCCGCCTGACCGCCCCGGGGCCCTTCCCGCGAAGGGCCCCGGAGCGTGACATCGGTCCGGTCAGAGACCGAACTCCTGCGCGGACAGACCGAGCGCCGCGCACGCTTCCCGCAGGACCCGCTGCTCGTCTGGGGAGATGTGTCCGTCCGCTCCGGCGATCACGAAGCCGGTCTGCACCACCGCCTTGGCCTCCACGGGCTTCTTCGCCGCCTTGGCGATCTCCTGCATGGCCTCGGCCCTCCCCTGCACGGGGTTGAGGCTCAGCTGGTCGGCATGCTTGTTGAACCGCTGCCGCAGCTGATCGGGCGGGAAGTTCCGCAGGACGTCGTTCTGCAGGATCAGCGACTCCACCTGCCGGCGCTCGGCCTCGTCGACCGTCCCGTCCGCGGCCGCGACCAGGGCGCACACGGCCATGGTGGCGTCCCGGTAGGCACCGCTCTTGAGTTCCGTCTTGAGCGTGCTGAGCTGAGACTTGAAGACATCCACCAGCTGGGCCTTCGATCCCCCACCGGAACCCGCCCCCGGTCGCCCGTGCCCGCCGGAGCCCTGCGGCTGCTGTTGAAGGCGTCCCTTGGCCTGGTCCTTGATGCGGTCCCACATTGCCATCCGTGCCACCTCTTCGATCGCATGCCCGTCCGCGCGCTTGCCGCGCGGCCTCTTCGTCGTGCCCCACCACGTCCGGCGGTCCCGGAAACCCACACGGACCACCGGAGGCGGCTGTGCGGGGGCGCACGTGACCGCTTTCCGGTGACGTCACGGACGACGAATGGATTCACGCATCCTTTTCGCCTCGGGCGTGCCTGGCATGCCGGGCGGGCCGGTTCTTCCTGGATTTCCGGCGGGAACGCACCTTCCGCCCGATCATGACGGCCAGAGCCGCCACGACGACAACCATGATGACCTTCGAGAGGATTCCCACGTACTGCCCCACTGTTTCCCATTGGTCCCCCAGCCAGTAGCCGGCCATGATGAGAATGAAATTCCAGATGGAACTGCCCAACGCGGTGAGAAGCAGGAAAAGCGGTATGGGCATCCGTTCGAGACCGGCCGGTACGCTGATGAGGCTGCGGAAAATGGGAATCATCCGGCCGAAGAACACGGCTTTCGTGCCGTGTTTGGCGAACCACTGCTCGGTCTTCTCCAGGTCGGACGTCTTGACCAGGGGGAGCCGGGCCCACAGGGAGTACATGCGTTCCCGGCCGAAGAGGTTGCCGATCCAGTAAAGGGCGAGGGCGCCGACCACCGAACCGGCGGTGGTCCAGAAGAGCGCGGAGTAGAGACTGATCACTCCCTTCCCCGCCGCGAATCCCGTCAACGGCAGGATGACCTCGCTCGGCAAGGGCGGGAACAGGTTCTCCAGCGCGATGGCGAGTCCCGCTCCCGGACCGCCCATCGTGTCGACGAGGTCCGCCGCCCAGCCCGCGATTCCGCCTGCGGGCTCCGCGGCCAATGGGAATTCGTTCATGTGTCTACTCCGGGCTCTGTGGGCTTCGGCCACGCACTGTGGGCTTCGGCCACACGGCGGGGGCGTTGCGGCAGGGCTTCGATCGGCCCTGAAAAGGCTTCGTCGGCTCAGGTGTACGGCCCGTCGGCTGGGGCGGAGCGGGCGCGGGCGAGTTCGCGCGTTCCCCCGCAGCGGCTTTCACCGGGGTGAGGGCGGGAACCGCGCCGCCGCCGCGCACGGCGTCCCCGAGCACCGCGACCCGTCGAGCCCGACGGCACATCCGCCGCGGCGCGAGCTGCCCACGGGCAGGGACGGGAGCGCGGCTCAGTGCGGCCTACGACGGCAGCGGGCCTACGACGGCAGCGGGGCTGCGGCGGGATCCGGGCAGCGGGTCACCCTGGCGTCAACCGGAAGGGAATCCGGTGTGCCGCTCAGCAGCGAAGGACCCGCACCGGGGAAGAAACGAGCGGGGTGACGCAGCCGCGGGAAACCTGGCAGGGGGAATCCGGAGCAGACGCGTGGCAGCCCGGCGCGGAGGAGCCCATCGCTTCCTTGGAGGGCGGCGAAATCGCGGTGACGTCAGCGTCCTGACTGCGGTGGCGGAGCGCGACGTCCCCGTCCTCGAATTCGTCCGGAAGATCCAGCCCGGAGTTGTCCCACATGGAATGGGCCTGGGAAGACGAGGTCACGGCGGCTTCGGCCGGCTGCGGCGTCGGGGTGAGGAATCCGAGAGCGAAGAAGGAAACCACGAGGAAGACGGCGGCGTTGACGCAGAGGGCCAGGGTCTTCCCGCAGCGCATTCTCCACGCTCCCCTTGCCGTTGGTGCCGCTTGGCGGCCGAACCGCCCCACCACTCCGGGATTTCCCACCGGAGGGCTGAACTATAACAGCCGCAGATGAAGCGGCCCCGGAGCCGCTGTGCCCCGCGGCGGCCCCCGGGCGAGGCGTCGGCCGCTCCGCCCGCCCGGAGAGAACCGGTTCCGGGGTGTGGTGGCCGGGCACACCGGTGCGGGGGTGATTGTGAGGACCGGCCACATGTACCGGTGACCTGCGGACTCCTACGTTGTGGCGACACCGTCGTCCCCGCAGACCCCGGAAGTGGTGCACATGGTCACCCCAGCAACGGCTCCGCAGGCCCCGTCCGGCATCCGGAGAATCATCGCAGCGAGCCTCATCGGCACCACCATCGAGTGGTACGACTTCTTCCTCTACGGCTCCGCCGCCGCACTGGTCTTCAACAAGCTGTTCTTCCCCAGCAGCGAACCGCTGGTCGGAACCCTGCTCGCGTTCCTGACCTACGCCATCGGCTTCGCGGCCCGCCCCCTGGGCGGCCTGGTCTTCGGCCACTACGGGGACAAGATCGGCCGGAAGAAGCTGCTGGTCCTCAGCCTGCTCCTCATGGGCGGAGCCACCTTCGCCATGGGCCTGCTCCCCACCCACGCGAGCATCGGAGTCGGCGCCCCCGTCCTGTTGACGCTGCTGCGCCTGGTCCAGGGCTTCGCACTCGGCGGCGAATGGGGTGGCGCGGTCCTGCTGGTCTCGGAGCACGGGGACGACAAGAACCGCGGCTTTTGGGCCTCCTGGCCCCAGGCCGGCGCTCCCGGCGGCAACCTGCTGGCCACCGGCGTGCTCGCCCTGCTGGCCGCCGTCCAGTCCGAGGAGGCGTTCCTCGCCTGGGGCTGGCGGATCCCGTTCCTGCTCTCGGGCGTCCTGGTCGTGATCGGCCTGTGGATCCGGGTGTCGGTCTCCGAATCCCCGCTCTTCCTGGAGGCCCGGGCGAAGGCCGCCGGACAGGCGGCCGCCGCGGGCGTCAAGGAGAAGCCGCCGATCGCCGAGGTGTTCCGTTCGAACTGGCGCGGAGTCCTCACCGCGATCGGGACCCGCCTCGGCGAGAACATCTCGTACTACATCATCACCGCGTTCCTGCTCGTCTACGTCACCACGCACCTCGGGCTGTCCAAGAGCCAGGGGCTGAACGCGGCCCTCATCGGATCCGCCGTCCACTTCGTCACCATCCCGGCCTGGGGCGCGCTGTCCGACCGCATCGGCCGCCGCCCGGTCACGCTGATCGGCTCGGTCGGCATGACCGGCTGGGCCTTCGTGTTCTTCACGATGCTGGACACCAAGTCCTTCCCGGTGATCGCCGCGGCCGTCACCGTCGGACTCGTCCTCCACGGCGCGATGTACGGACCGCAGGCCGCCTTCATCTCCGAGATGTTCGACACCCGGGTCCGCTACTCGGGCGCCTCGATGGGATCCCAGCTGGCCTCCATCATCGGCGGCGCGCTCGCCCCGATCATCGCCGTCGCCCTGCTCGACCGCTACGGCTCGTCCGTGCCGATCTCCCTCTACCTCGCCGCGGCGACGCTCGTCACCACCCTGACCGTCCTGGTGGCCAGGGAGACGCGCGGGCGTAGCCTGGCGCGGGACCACGAGCCGGCCGCCACGACGGTCCCCGGCCGCCGGCCCGCGCACGAATCGATCCCCGCGGACCGGTGAGCTCCGGCCGCCCGCCGCGCCCCGTCCGCCGCGTCCCGCAGGCAGCGGCGGGCTTCCCGAGCCACGGAGAGCGCCCCATGCCCACCACCGTGAAGGACTCCGGCACCGGCCCGGCCTGGACCGTCCTGCGGCAGCTGCTTGACCTGCTGGAGCAGGGCGCGCCACCCGAAGACTTCGCGCGGGCGGCGGAGGCGGCCCGGGACGCGGCGGCGGGCGGGCCGGAGGCCGCCGCGATAGCCGAGGCCACCCAGGTGGCGCTGCGCGTACGGCGTACGCTCGGCCAGCACCGGCGCCGCGAGGTCGAGCTGGCCGCGCTCTTCGACACCGCCGGCGACCTGGCGGCGCTCAGGGACCTGGACGCCGTACTGCGGGCGATCACGCACCGGGCCAAGCTGCTCCTCGGCACGGACGTCACGTACCTGTCCCTCAACGACGAGGAGGCGGGCGACACGTACATGCGGGTGACCGACGGCTGCGTCTCCGCGGCGTTCCAGCGGGTGCGACTGGGAATGGGGGAGGGGCTGGGGGGACTCGTCGCCGAGTCGGCCCGCCCCTACACCACCGGCGACTACGGCGAAGACCCGCGCTTCAAGCACACCGAGACGATCGACGCCGCCGTCACGGACGAAGGGCTGCGGGCGATCCTCGGCGTACCGCTGCGCCTGGGTACGCGGGTGATCGGCGTCCTGTACGCCGCGGACCGCACCGCCCGTACCTTCGCGCCCGACGAGGTCGCCCTGCTCGCCTCGCTCGCCGACCACGCCGCCATCGCCATCGACAGCGCCCGGCTGCTGGACGAGACCCGCACGGCGCTGGTCGACCTCAACGAGGCATCGCGGACCATCGAGGCGCACAGCGAGGCCATGCGGCGGGCCGCGGACGCCCACGACCGGCTGACCGACCTCGTCCTGAGGGGAGGGGACATCGCGGAGGTCGCGACCGCCATCGGCGCAGTCCTCCAGGGCGGGACCCTCATCCACGACCCGGACGGCGCCGAACTCGCCCGGGCGGGCGCGGAGCCCCAGGCCCCGCCGGCGCGGGCCGTCGCCGCCTCCCGGGCCGGCGGCCGGGCCGTGCCCGTGAACGGAGCCTGGGTGTGCGCCGTCCTGGCCGGGCCCGAACTCCTCGGCAGCATCGCCCTGACCGGCCGCGCCGACCTCGGGGAGGCGGACCGCCGCCTCTTCGAGCGCGCCAGCGTCGTCACCGCCCTGCTCCTGCTGCAGCGCCGCTCCGTCGCCGAAGCCGAGGACCGCGTACGCGGCGAACTCCTGGGAGACCTGCTCGCGCGGGCGGCGGACCCCACCAGCCTGGCCGCCCGGGCCCGCCGGCTCAGGGTGAACCTCGACCACCCGCACGCGGTGTTCGTCCTGCGCGCCGGGACCGTGCCCCGCCGCCGGCTGCTGGCCGCGGCCGCCCGTTCCGTACGGATTCGCAGGGGACTCGCCGGGCAGCACCTCGACGAGGTGGTGCTGCTCGCGCCGTCCGAGACCCCCGGCGCCGACGCCCGCACCCTCGCGGACGAACTGGGCCAGGCGGTGGCCGCACCGGTCACCGTCGGCGCCGCGGGGCCGGTGACGGGCGCCGCGGGCTTCGCCGACGCCCACGCGGAAGCCCGCCGCTGCCTCGGGGCCCTCCTCGCCCTGGGCCGCGGCGGCACCGGGGCCGCGCCGGCCGAACTGGGCTTCCTCGGCGTACTGCTCGGAGACCGGACGGACCTCGGCGGCTACGTCGAGCAGACCCTCGGCCCCGTCATCGAGTACGACGCGAAGCGCGGTACCGATCTCCTCCACACCCTCCAGGCGTACTTCTCCGCGGGCATGAGCCAGTCCAGGGCGAAGGACGCGCTGCACGTCCACATCAACACCGTGGTGCAGCGCCTGGACCGGGTCGGACAACTCCTCGGCCGCGACTGGCAGTCGCCGGAACGGGTGCTGGAGATCCAGCTCGCCCTGCGCATCGCCCGGGTCGCGGCGGCCGGCGGGACCGGGAGCGGGACCGGGAGCGCGTGAGGGTCCGTCCGGCGGCGTGATCGACTCCCTTGACGCGGCAGGTGGTTAGGGTCCATATTATCTCCATGGACGCACGCGAAGCCTCGTTCGAGGAGGCCCCGACGCTGGATCAGGCCCGGCGTCAGATCCGGCACTACGGCCTCGATTCCGACCCGCAGGCCGTACTGGTCGCGGTGCGGCTGATGGCCGCCGGGGCCCGGCTCGGTCAGGCGAGCGAGGTCCACTTCTCCCGGTTCGGCCTGTCCACCGGCCGCTACCGCCTCCTCGCGGACCTGGAGGACAGCGAGGGCGAGAAGTCGCCCTCGCTCCTGGCCGCCAGCCTCGGCGTCTCCCGGGCGACGGTCACCGGGCTCATCGACTCCCTCGAGAGGGACGGGCTGGTCCTGCGGCGGCCGTCCGCCCAGGACGGGCGCGCCTCGGTGGTCGTCCTGACCGCGCGCGGCGCGCAGAAGCTGCGCGACCTCGCCCCCGACCACTTCCGCCGCCTCCAGGCGATGGTGGCCGACCTGAGCGTCGAGGAGCGGACCGTCTTCCTCGAGCTGCTCTCGCGCGTCACCCGGGGCATCGGTGCGCTGACCGAGCGCTAGCCGGCGGCGCGCGGTGCCCGCCGGCGCGAGCCCGCGTCCCCGTGCCGCCTGCGCGCCGCTCCTCGCACGCGCAGGTGGGAGGGGGAGGGGTCGTTTCGCATATCCATATAGTTAGGTTCCTAATTACCAACCGAGGAGAGATCTCCGTGGGTACACGAAGAAACGCCCCGCACGGCGGTGGGCGTCCGCCGGGCCGCTTCGTCCTCTGGCGCGAGGTGCTGATCGCCTACGCGGCCCCCGCCCTCACCGCCGGCGCCGGTGGCCTGGCCTCGGGGCGGCAGGACCTGACCGTTGCCGCCCTCACCTCCATCGCGGGCACCTCGGCGCTCGTCGCGGCCCTCACCGGTGCCCGGCTCCGGCGCGCGGGCATCCGTCCCCGCCGGGCCGCCTCCCTGCCGAAGGCCGTACTGGCGGCGGGCGCGGCGCTGATGGCGGCCGTCGTCGCGGCCGGGGCCGTGCACCTCGCCGTCCAGGGCCTCACGGTGTGGCCCGCGCCGTTCCCGTCCGGCTCGCCGTGGCCCGGACGCCTCCGGCTGGACGTCCCGCTCTCCGCCGCGCTCGCCGCCGCCATCATCACCTGGCGCTGGCGCGGAGCCACCCACGGCGTGCGCTGATCCGGGCCGCCGCACCGCGTCGCCGCAGCGACCACCACCTGTCGCACCCGCCCATCACCGCACCGCCACGGAAGGACACCGAATGATCGTCGTCATGGGAGCCACCGGAGCCACCGGAAGCGCACTCCTGCACCGCCTCACCGAACTGGAACTGCCCGTCAGGGCGTTGAGCCGCGATCCCGGTCGGCTCCGGGACCGGCTCGGCGGCGCCGCCCTCGCGCGGACCGAGGTCCTGGCCGCAGACGCCGCCGACCCCGCGTCCCTGCGGGCCGCCTTCACCGGCGCGAACCGGCTCTTCCTCACCATGGCCAACGGCCCCGCCCAGGTCACCCTGGAAACCAATGCGATCACCGCGGCCGCCGACAGCGGCATCGGGCACATCGTGAAGCTCTCCGCCCCCGGCGCCGGCCCCGGCTCTCCCGTGGCCGTCGCCCGCGGGCACCACACCGTCGAGGAGGCCCTCCGGAGCTCGGGGGTCACCCGTACCGTCCTGCGCCCCTACGCGTTCATGCAGAAGCTGCTCCTCCTCGCCCCCGGGGTGGCCGCGGGCGGCGTCGTCCACGGCGCCATGGGGGACGCGGCCTGCAACTACATCGACTGCCGCGACATCGCCGACGTGGCGGCCGCCGCGCTGACCCGGCCCGAGATCGCCGGGCACACCCACACCCTCACCGGCGGACGGACGTACTCCCACCCGGAACTCGTCGGCCTGCTCGGTGCCTTGCTGGGGCGACAGGTGCGGTACGTCGACCTGACCGGTGCGGAACTGCACCGCCACCTCGTCTCCGCGGCCCGCATGCCCGACTGGCTCGCCGCCCACGTGGTGGAGATCCAGCGGATGGCCACCACCCACCCCGAAGAGCCCGACGACACGGTCTCCCGGATCCTCGGGCGGCCGCCCCGCACCCTCGAGGCATTCCTCCGCGAGCACCTCGGTGCCTTCCGGAGCGACGGGGCACGGCCTGAGGAGATCCGGGCTCCCCACTGACCCCGGCCCTCACCGTGTACGGAGCCGTCGCTGCCGAGCCCGCCTGAGCGACGGGGAGCGCCTCGCGGGGCGGCGCGAGGCGCGTCCCGGCGGCCGGTCAGCGCAGCGGCGTCGCGCCGGCGCAGCCGAGGAACGTCCGGCGGGAGCCCGGCATGATCATGAGGCTGCCGTTGGTCGTGTGGGGCGTGAGGGCGACGGACACCGAGACCGTCCGCATCCGCGGCAGGCCGTCCTCGGGGTGCCAGGTCTCGAAGCCGGAGTGCCGGGAGAAGCCGCTCGCGCCGAATCCCGGCTTGGCGTTGACGCGGGACTGGTGGACGTACACGTCGGAACCGAGGATCTGCCGGGCCCGGTCCACGATCCGGGGATCGGCGGCGAGCCGCGCGAACACCTCGCTGATCCGGTGGACCTCGAAGACCGAGCGGACCTCGCCGGAGCCGGGCTCCACGATGGCGCGCTCGTCGGCCCGGACCGCGGGGTCCGACACCAGCCGGTCCATCTCGGCCCGGTACCCCTCGGCTTCCGCGGGGCCGACGAGCTGCTCGGCGGTGAGGAAGCGGAGGAACGGGAACGACGCTGCGGCCCCCGGGGCGCGAAGAGGTACGACCGATCCCTCGCGACCGCGGAGAACGGGCCGTACGCCTCCGCCCAGCCCCTCGGATGGACGGAGCCGTACGGCCCGGGCTGAACACGCGCGGCCTGCCGGTACGGGAGGTACCGGCAGACCCGCGCGCTCGTGTGGTGCGCACCGCGTGCCACCGGGCCGGAGCGGGGGCTCCCGCCCGGGCTCGGACCTGATGGTGGCGTCGGGTTCTAGAAGGTGAGGTTCCAGGCGTCGATCTTGCCGGTGTCTCCGCCGGCGTTGTCGTTGACGCGGAGCTTCCAGGTGCCGTTGGCGGTTTCGGTGGAGGCGTTGACGGTGTAGGTCTGGCTGATGTTGTCGGCGCTGCCGCCGGTGCGGTTGTGGAGCGTGTAGACGCTGCCGTCCGGGGCGACGAGGTCGACCTTCAGGTCACCGGTGTAGGTGTGCGCGATCGTGACGCCGACCTTGAGGGTGGCGGGGGCGTTGCCGGTGACACCGCTGACGGTGATGGGGCTTTCGACGGTGGTGTTGTCGCCGATCGCCACGTCGGTGGTGTTCTGGAAGGCCGGGGTGGTGGGAGTGGTGGCGACGGCGTTGACGGTCGCGGTGGCGTCGGCGAGGCCGGTGCCGCAGCCGCCGGTGCAGGTTCCGGCCAGCGGGCGGGCGTTGGTCTTGATCGCCGACTCGATCTGGGCGGGGGTCAGGGAGGGCTTGGCCGCGACGAGGAGGGCGGCGAGGCCCGCGACGTGGGGGGCGGCCATGCTGGTGCCCTGGTAGGGCTTGTAGTTCTCGGCGCCGGGGGTGGTGGTGCCGGCGTTGAGGGTGGAGAGGATGCCGTTCTCGGGAGTGGTGACGGTGCCGGGGGTGTCGGTGGCCCGGCGGGTCTCACCGCCCGGGGCGGCGACATCGATGATGCTGCCGTAGTTGGAGTAGAAGGAACGGTCGCCGGTGCGGTTGCTGGCGGCGACGTTGATGACGTTGTTGCAGCTGGCGGGGGAGAACCCGGCGGCGTCCGCGTTGCTGTTGCCGGCGGCGACGACGACGGTCGTGCCGCGCCCCACGGCGGCGTTGATGGCGTTCTGGTAGCTGGTGCCGCAGGCGCCGGAGCCGCCGAGGCTCATGTTGATGACCTTGGCCGGGGTGGCGTTGGCGGGGACCCCGGGGACGCTGCCGCCGGAGGCCCAGGTGATGGCGTCGACGATGTCGGAGGTCGCGCCGCCGCACTTGCCCAGGACGCGGACGGGCTGGATGCGGGCGTTGTACGCGATGCCGGCGATGCCCTTGCCGTTGCCGGTGGCGGCGGCGATGGTGCCGGCGACGTGGGTGCCGTGCCAGGAGGAGTCGCTGGCCTTGGAAGTGGCGCTGCACTCCCCGGCGGCGCTCCAGTCGCCCTGGTCGGCCGGGTTGTTGTCGCGGCCGTTGCCGTCGCGGGCGGCGGTGGAGCTGGTGATGAAGTCGTAGCCGGCGACGGTGTTGGCGGCGAGGTCGCTGTGGGCGACGTAGCCGGTGTCGATGACGGCGACGGTGACGCCGCTGCCGGTGGTCTTGTCCCAGGCGGCGGGGACGTTCATGCCGGCGGTGGGTTCGAACAGGTCCCACTGCTTGGCGTAGTCGGTGTCGTTGGGGGTGGCGGCGAGGGCGTAGGCCCGGGAGTCGGGCTCGACGTAGGCGACATCGGGGTCCGCGCGGAACTGGGCGATCACGTCGGCGGCGTCCGCGGGGGCGACGGCCTGGCCGAGGTTCACCAGGGCGGCTCCGGTGCCCAGACGGCGGTCGAACTTCGCCTTCTTGCCGGCCTTCTTGCCCTTGGCGGCCGCGTCGTCGGCGGCGGCCGTGTTGGAACTGGCTTCGCTGGCGGAGGACTTGTACCCGACGATGAGGTTCTCCACCGGAGCCGCGGCGGCGGCACCGGCCGGGGCCGGGGCGGGGACGTCCGCGGCGACGGCCACGGAAGCGGTGGCGCTGCCGGCGAGGAGCGTGACGGACATCGCCACGACGGATATGAGCCTGCGTCTCGTTGCGTGCACGGTGTTCCCTTTCGCGGGCCGTTTCCGGGCAGGCCGGAGCGGCCGGTCGGTGCATGTGGGAGGTGTGTGGCAGCGGCGGGACCGGGGTGGGGTGGTCGGTCCGGTCCCGGTCGCCGCCGTGTGCCGTGTTGTCCTGTCCGCCCGCCCGGTGGGCGTCGCACGGCGGTCGGGACGAGGGCGGTACCGGTGGTCCCCCGGGTCGGCGCGGCTCCACGTCCATGTGGGGTGACGTGTGGGCCGCGGGCCCCGGGGAAGATCGCCGGTGGGCAGACAGTAGGCAACACGGAGATGAACCCGATACAGGGAAAACCCTTGTCCGACCCCCCTGCCACCCCCTCGGCGCGGCTCCGATCCGCCGTTCTGGGGCCTGCGCGCCACCCTCCGCGTCGTCTTCCGCGTCCTCTCGCGGATGCTTCCCGCGGTGCCCTCCGCGGTCCGGACACCGAAGACCCGCCCGGTGGACGCGCCGGATCACCCCGGCGACCCCCGGCCGGGCAGCCCCTCCACCCTCCCGGTGCACGGGCCACCGGCGCACCTGCTGCCGGGTGTCGGAGCGCGTACCGGGCCTCGGGCCGCAGGTGACCTCAGCACCCGTGCGCTTGGGGCCGGTGGGTATCGTGAGGCATCAGGGCGCCCGTACGCGGGGAAGTCAACGCCCCGTGTGACAACGGAGGGTGTTCTGTGGAGGGGTCCTTGAACGGGTCACGTGCCGGCGGCGTTCCCACTGCCGCGACCGTATGCGTCATCGGTGCGGGCCTGGCGGGGCTGGCGACCGCACACGCCCTGTCGGGCAGGGGAATCGACTTCGTCTGCCTGGAGAAGGCCCCGGACGTCGGGGGGATCTGGCGGCAGCCGGGAGCGGGCGAACGGGGCCCGGCCTACCGGTCGTTGCACCTGAACAGTGCCAAACAGCTCACCGGCTACGCCGACTTCCCGATGGCGGCCGAACTGCCCCTCTACCCCCGTCACGGCGATGTCGCCGCCTATCTGCGGTCCTTCGCCGAGTGGGCCGGGCTGCTGCCCCGCATCGAACTGGGCACCGAGGTGCTCTCCGTACGGCAGGACGCCGACGGCGCCTGGACGGTCACCAGCCGGGACGTGCGGGGAACCGAGTCCGTGCGGCGCTTCGAACGGGTCGTCGTCGCCTCGGGCCACAACACCGAGGCGGCGCTGCCCAGTTCGCTGCCTCCGGGCTCCGACTCCTTCACCGGACGGATCCTCCACTCGATGGACTACCACGACGGCGGCGACTTCGCGGGCCAGCGGGTCGTCGTCGTGGGGATGGGGGCCTCGGGGGTGGACATCGCCGCCGACCTGTCCCGGCACGCCGCGCGGACCCTGCTGTCCGTCCGCCGGGGTCTGCACGTGGTGCCCAAGCAGCTCTTCGGCATGTCCGTGGACCTGATCGCCGACGCCCCGTGGTGGAACGAGATGTCCTTCCCCGACCAGCGCCGCTTCGTGGAGCAGGCGCTGCTCGTGGCCCGGGGCAGGCTGTCCGACTACGGCCTCCCCGAGCCCGACCACCCCGTCTTCTCCTCGGCCGTGACCATCTCGGACGAGATCCTCAGCCGGATACGGCACGGCGGGGTGGTCCCGCGCCCCGCGATCGACTCCCTGGACGGCGGCCGGGTGCGCTTCACCGACGGAACCACGGCCGACGTGGACGCGATCGTCTACTGCACCGGATTCCGCATGGCCTTCCCCTTCCTGCCCACCGGGTGTCCGGCGGGCCCGCAGAAGGCCGTCGAGCTCTACCGGCGTGTGGTCGCGCCCGACCGGAGCGGCCTGTACTTCGTCGGCCTGATCCGTCCGGTGGGCTCGATCACGCGTCTGGTGGAAGCGCAGTCCCGGTGGGTGGCGCGGATCATCGGCGGCGAGGTCGCCCTGCCGTCGGCGGACGTCATGCGCGAGGAGATCGACGCGTACCTGAGCCGCGTCCAGGAGCGCTACGGGCGGACCGAGGGAGCCTCCATCCAGGTGGACGTCGGGCCGTACCTGCGGGAACTCCGGGAGCTGCAGGACGCGTAGCGGCTGCCGGCCGGCCTCAGCGGACGGCTTCGGTCCGCGGGGCCGGCGCGGCGACCGGCGGCTTGACCCGGTATGCCTCCGAGGAGATGTACGCGGTCACCCGTGCCGGCCGCCCCTGCTGGTGGGCGAGCCCCAGGTAGGCGATGAGCCCCACGCCGTCGTGCAGGCACCGGCTCGTGACGGCGGACAGCGACCGGACCAGCGGGGCGGGGTCCATGCCGTACCGGCCGAGCACGGCCACCGCGCGGTCGAGGGCCTCGCCGTCGTGCGGGGCGTAGTCGCGGACCGGGACGTACAGGGTGAAGCCGCTGGGGCGGCCGGTCGCCGTCTCGGTGAAGGCGTGGCAGGACTGGACGGGCCGCCGGCCGAGCCGGGGGTCCGCCCCGTCTCCCGTGGCGCCGACGCCGTCGTCGGTGTCGTGTCCGGCCGCCATGCCGAAGAACCTGCCGACCTCGGCCGCCGACTCGGCGACGGGGCCGCCGGCCACGCGGGACAGCCCGGCCGCCTCCGGGGCCGACAGGTCGTGGTGCGCGAGGTAGACCTTCACCCGGGGCTCTTCCCAGGCACCCAGGTCCAGGGCGAAGAACAGGTGGCGATCACCCTCGGGGAGCGCCGCGAACGCCTGCCGGTGGCCGAGCCGGTGCAGGGCCTCCCGCACCGTTGCGGCGGCGCGTTCCCGTCCGGACGCCGCCGGGTTCAGGTACACCTTGACCTTGGGGACCCCGCCGGGGAGCAGTTCCAGCGCACACCACAGTGCCAGCGGACCCTCGGGGTCCGGCGGGAAGAACAGGTCCTCCAGTTCGTCCAGGCGCGCGGTGTCGAACCCCCATCGCTGGGCCAGTTCGTGGATGACCCGCAGACCGGTACGGCCGTTCTCCTCCAGGCTGCCGGCGCCGAACCCCGGTTCCAGCAGCACCCGCAGGGTCGGCGCCGCGTCCGCCACGAAGGAGAGCGAGAACTCCACCGGCGTGTGGTCGTCGGAGAGGAAGGAGCGGTCGGGGGGCGGCAGGTCCAGCGGCCGTTCACCGGCGGGGCCGAGCACCGCGAGAAGCGTTCGCGCGTAGGACGCGGAGTCGGTGCCGCTCAACCCAGCGGCCTCGCACAGCCGCAGTACCTGTCTCGCCGCGTGTCCGCCCAGTGTCTCCACGTCGGGCGGTTTCGGGCCGCCGTGCCGGGACCCCGTCGCCGGAGCCGGGGCTCCCGGCACGGCGCGGAGCGCCCAAGGGGACACCCGCCTGGAGGAGCGGGTACCGAACGGACCGATACCGGCGGGGTGTTGCATGACAGTGGCGTCGTCGGACATGTGGTCCACGACACCTCCTTTTCGCCTCGTGAGCAGGATGGAACAACGCGGTGGTCACTACCCTCGAGGCGAAACGTTCATGCTGTGGTGGGTGAGTTAACGGGAGTTGCGTAGATCACTTTGTGAGCCAGGTGAGGAACTGGCTCCACATGCCGGACCGTTCGCGCCGGCCGCCCGTCTCGGAAGGACCGGGAGCCTCCGTCTGCGGGGCCGCGGCGGTCCCGGGCTGCGGACCGACCGAGGTGAACCGGACGGGCAGGGTGGCGAGTCCCCGGTTGAAGGGGCCCGGGCGCCAGACGAGACTGTCCTCCGGTACGGCGAGTTCGACGTCGGGGAGCCGGTTGAGCAGGTTCTCGATGGCGGTCACCGTGATCTGCCGGGCGGGCTCCTTCGACGGGCAGGCGTGCGGGCCCGCGCTCCACGCCAGGTGGGCGCGGTTGCTGCCGGCCTGGCGTGCGGCCGTCAGCGCCGGCCCGGTGTTGGCCGCCGCGAAGCTGACCAGGACGAGGTCTCCCGCCCGCAGCTTCTGCCCGGCGAACTCCATGTCGGCCGCCGGATAGTGCGCCGCGAGGTTCTGCATCGGCGGGTTCTCCCACAGCGTGTCGTCGATCGCCTCGTCGATCAGACCGCCCTTGTGGGCGTACGCGTCGTGGGTGAGCAGCCGGTGCAGGGTGTTGCCGATGAGGTTGCGCAGTGGTTCGTTGCCCGCCACCAGCAGCAGGGCGAGCTGGTGGACCATCTCCTCGTCGGTCAGCTTCGCCTGGTGCTGCATCAGCCACGAGGTGACGTCCTCGCCCGGCCTGGCGCGCTTGAGGGCGACCAGCTCGCCGACGGCCCCGAACAGCACCTCGATCGCCCGCTCCGCGTTGACGCCGTCGAACATGCCGGTGGCCCCGAACAGCACGCGGTCGCCGATGTCGGCGGGGCAGCCGAACAGTTCGTTGAACACGAACAGCGGCAGCTGCTTGGCGTAGTCGGCCAGGAGGTCGGCCGAACCGCGCGAACCGAACTGGGAGATCAGATAGTTGGAGACCTGCACCGTGCTCTGGCTCAGCCTGCGCGTATCGACGCGGGCCATGCTGTCCGTGACCGCCTGCCGCAGTCTCAGGTGCTCGGGGCCGTCGCTGAACATGCAGTTGGGCCGGTACGCCAGCACGGGCACGGCCGGGTTGTCCGGGCTGATCCGGCCCTCGTCGAAGTCCCGCCAGCGGCGCGCGTCCTTGCGGAACGACCCCGAGTCCTGCAGGAGTTGCAGCGCCGTCGAGTAGTCGGTGACGAGCGTGGCCTCCACTCCCGGGGCGAGCTCCACGGGCGCGGTGGGACCGTAGTGACGCATGTAGGCGTAGTACGCCTGCGGATCGGCCGCGAACCCCGGTCCGTGCAACGGCACCCGTCCGCCGCTGTTGTGGGCCGGGCACCCGGGCGGGGGCACGGGGGCGGTGTGTTGAGCGTCCATGTCTGTTCCTAGCGAGAGCGGTCCAGCAAATAGCGGACAAGGGTGATCAGCGCGTCCGCGGACGACTTGGGGTCGCGCGCGTCGCAGGTGACGACCGGGGTGTCGTCGAGCAGGTCCAGGGCCTCGCGGAGCGCCCTTTCCTCCCGGATCGGCGTCCCGTCGAAACGGTTGACGGCGATCGCGTAGTCCAGGCCGTACTGCTCGATCAGGTCGATCACGGCGAACGAGTCCGCCAGCCGCTCCGGATCCACCAGCACCAGCGCGCCGAGCGCGCCGCGCGCCATGTCCTCCCACATCTGGACGAAACGCAGCTGGCCGGGCGTTCCGAACAGGTAGAGGACCACGCGGTCGCTGATGGTCAGCCGGCCGAAGTCCATGGCCACCGTGGTGGTGGTCTTGCTCCGGACGCCCTTGAGGTCGTCGAACGACTCGCCGGCGCGCGTCATCGTCTCCTCGGTGGACAGCGGAGGGATCTCCGATATCGCCCCGATGAGGGTGGTCTTGCCGACGGCGAAGTGACCGACGACGAGGATCTTCACGGCGGTCTGCGTCGCTCCGCCGCGCACGTACGCCTGCTCAGCCAAACTTGGTGCGGAGCCCATTCAGTACCTCCTCGAGAATGTGCCGGTCCGTGAGCGGGGCCCGCTGCACGGGAGGACGGGTGATGAGGTAGCCGCCCTCCGTGAGAGCGGACAGCAGGATCTTCACCACGCCCATGGGCAGCCGGGTGTGCCCCGCGATCTCGGCGACCGAGAGGAAACCGGCGGTGCACAGGTCCAGCAGGCCCTGCTCCTCCGGGGACAGCTGGGTCGGACGCTGCAACTGGTCGCCCGCCGCGGTGACCAGGGTGATCAGGGACAGCTGTTCCTCGTTGGGCAGGCCACGGCCCTTGGTGATGACGTACGGACGCACTAATTCCGCGGTCTCGGGACCCAGTTCGTCGAAGCCGTTCATGAGCGGACGCCGAGGTTCTCGCGCGGCGGTGTCGTCAGCGCCTTGCCCAGCTGGCCGACGAGCTGCTGCATGCGGAAGGTGATGTCCTGCATGTCGACGTCAGGTGAGGCCGAGACTCCGAGATACGCGCCCTCCCCGGCGGATATCAGGAAGACCCAGCCGCCGTCGAACTCGACGAGGGTCTGGCGCCACTGCAGGTGGCCGCTCTCGATGAAGAATCCGAGCGAGCGGCTGAGCGACTGCACCCCGCTCATCGCGGCGGCGACCGTGTCCGCGCCGTCCTTGTCGAAGTCCTTGGTCCGGGCCATCAGCAGACCGTCGGCGGAGACCAGGACCGCGTGCAGCGCCCCGGGTATCTCCAGGGCGCTGTCCAGCATCCATGACAGATCGTTGTTCACGAGACCTCATGTCCTTCGCTGCTCGCATCACTCGACGGGTTCGCCGAGTCCGGGCGGGTGGCCCGTCCGATCTCCGTACCCCGTTGGAAGGCGCCCATGATCGCAGCGGCCTCGGCGTCCGAGCGGGTCGCCGCGGGTGGGGCCGAGGCGCTGCCGGGCACGATCGCCATCGGCCGCTTGCGGCTGCGCCGGGGCAGGCCGTCGACGGTCGAGGACGCCGTCATCGCGGACTGCGGACCGCCCTGGTCTCCCGCCGAGGCGGGGGCCGCCGGCGCCGGGGCCCTCTTCACCGGCATGGCGGTGAGCAGTTCGTGCGGCAGCAGGAGGACGGCACGGACCCCTCCGTAGGGTGAATTGGAGTCCACGGACACCTCGAAGCCGAAGCGTTCGCAGAGCACGCCGATCACCGCGAAGCCGAACTGCGGGGGGCTGCCCAGGCCGGAAACGCCGGACACCCGTTCACTCGACAGGAGCTTTTCGGCCTTGGCCCGCTCCTCGTCGTTCATGCTGACACCGGCGTCGTCGACGACGATGCAGATGCCCTTGGGCACGGTACGGATGTTGATCTCGACGACGGTGTCCGGGCTGGAATAGCTCGTGGCGTTGTCGAGCAGCTCGGCGAGAGCCAGTGCCACGGGTTCCACGGCCCGATTGGTGATGCCGAAGTCGACCTGCGACAGGATCTCCACACGCCGGAAGTGGCGGATCCGGCCCTGCGCGCTGCGGACGACGTCATAGACCGACGCGACCTCGCGCTGTCGCCCCAGCCAGCCGTCACACAGGACGGCGATGGACTGGGCGCGCCGCCCGAACTGCGAGTTCGTGTGGTCGATCTCCAGGAGGTCCTGGAGAATGACCGACTCGCCGTATTTGGTCTGCAGGCCGGAGATGACCGACTGCTGCTCCGCGGCAAGACCCTGGAGCGTCCTCATCGCGGACTTGAGGACCGATTTCGTCGCGTCCTGCGCCTGCTCCTTCTCGGACTCGACGGATTTCGAGAAGCTGCTCTCCAGCTGGGTGTAGTGGGCTCTTATCTCTTCGATCTCACGCCGAAAGGCCCGCGCTGCCCTGCGCTGGCGAAGAATGACGGAGACCGCGCCGAGCACGGCGGCGAGAAGCGCCCAGATTACTGGGTTCTGTATGTAAGACGTCATAAGACTCTCTTCAGGCGACTGACGGCCAGTTGCTGCATTCCGTCAATGCGGGTGGACCGGCGGACCATCCGTACCGGGGGCACCGCCCGGATGGTCGCCGTGGTCGGAGATGTCGTCGTAAGTCCATCCGCCGCTCCGCAAGTGTGATGATCGTATCACCGGGCCTGTGGAGGTGACCGACCGTCAATGAGGGCCCCCCTGGTGGGTATTGGCCCGATCCCGGCGGCTTCACCGGTATGCGGCGACGTACGGGGAGCCCCTCGCCCCCCGGTGGGTCCGCCCGCCGTCAGCGGGTCGGTACACACCCGTCCGCGGCTTTCGCGGCGCGTTCGCCACGGCCCGGACGCCTCCGCGTCGCTCCCCATTCGGGCACCCTTGTCCGGCCCGTGGGACGGCCGGGTGCCGGCCCGCGGAAGCGCCGGGCGGCCCGCCCGGCGCAATGGGTTCCCCGGCATTCTCCGGATGGCTTGGAATTGCTCCCGATGACCGGGACGGATACCCGCGGTCCCCGGCCGCCGACGGTCCGCGGCGCCCCCGGGCCCGCCCCGCCGGCGCTGCGCCGTACGGGGGCTCCCGCTCCCGGAAGGTTTCACCCGGCCCGATGGCGGCTAGGCGCTCCACATGGTGAGAATCGGGTACACGATGATGACCGAGCAGGCCGGCCCGCGCGAGCTGGTCTCCCACGTGGTGGGGGCGGAGCGGGCGGGGTTCGACTTCTCCGTGATCTCCGACCACTCCTTCCCCTGGCTGGAGTCGCAGGGACACGCGCCGTACGCGTGGAGCGTGCTCGGCGCGGCCGCCCAGGCGACCTCCCGGATCCCCCTCATGACGTACGTGACCTGCCCGACCTTCCGCTACCACCCCGCGGTCGTCGCGCAGAAGGCGGCCACGGTCCAGATCCTGTCCGAGGGCCGGTTCCGGCTGGGACTCGGATCGGGGGAGCGGCTGAACGAGCACATCGTCGGCTCCGGATGGCCCGCCGCCCATGTACGCCTGGACATGCTGGAGGAAGCCGCCGGCCTCATCCGGCGGATGTTCACCGGAGAGTACGTGAGCCATCACGGAGCGCACTTCGACGTCGAGAACGCCAAGCTGTGGGACCTCCCCGACACGCCGCCCCCGGTCGGGATCGCCGTGTCCGGACCCCGCTCCTGCGAGATCGCCGGCCGGTACGGCGACCTGGTGATCGCCACCGAGCCGAAACCGGACCTGCTGGAGCGGTTCGACGCGCACGGCGGCGCGGGCAAACCGCGCGTCGGCCAGCTCCCCGTCTGCTACGACACCGACCGCGACGCCGCGGTGGCCCGCGCCCACGACCAGTTCCGCTGGGCGCTCGGCGGCTGGAAGGTCAACGCCGAACTCCCCGGCCCGGCCTCCTTCGACCAGGCCGCGCGGTACACCCGGCCGCAGGACGTCGCCGGGGCCATCCCGTGCGGAGACGACGTGGACGCCTTCGTCGACGCCGTACGCCCCTACGCGCAGGCGGGCTTCACCGAGGTCGCACTCGTCCAGATCGGCGGCGACCACCAGGAACCCTTCCTGGAATGGGCCGAGGCCAAACTGCTGCCCGCGCTGCGGAACCTGTGAGGTGGCCGCCGCCATGAACCGCGCCGCACTCTTCGACGTCGACGGAACCCTCACCGACACCAACCACCTCCACATCACCTCCTGGTGGGAAGCCCTGCGCCAGGCGGGACACCGGGTACCCATGCACGCCGTCCACCGGGCCATCGGCCTGCCCGGCGAGGACCTCCTCGACCACCTCCTGGGCCAGGACCGCGACCACTCCGGCGACGACCGCGTCAGCGCCGCCCACGACACCCTGTACGCCACGTACTTCGACCGGCTCCCCGCGTTCGGCTCGGCCGCCGACGTCCTGCGGGAACTGGCCGAGACCGGATGGAAGGTCCTGCTCGTCACCTCGGCCAAGGACCGCGAACTAGAGGCCCTGCGCAAGGCCCTCGGCGCGGACGACGCCATCACCGGCACCGCGACCTCCGACGACGTCGAACGGGGCAAACCCGCACCCGACCCCGTCCTGCACGCCCTCGAACTGGCGCGGGTGCCGGCCGGGCGCGCGGTCTTCGTCGGAGACTCCGTCTGGGACATGGAGGCGGCCGCCCGGGCCGGAGTGACCGGCGTCGGCCTGCTGTGCGGCGGCATCCCCCGGGACGACCTGACGCGGGCGGGGGCGGCCGCCGTCTACCGCGACCCGGCCGACCTCCTGGCCCGCCTCGGCGACAGCCCCTTCTCCCGGGTGGCGGCCACCTGAACCGGCCCGGGGCGGGCAGCCGCCCTGCCGCGGGTGATCATGACGTATCCGGGTACCCGCAGAACGTGATCACGGTTGGTGTCGAAGAAGAGTACGTGCTGGTCGAACCGGCTACCGGGCTGCCCGCACCCCTTGTGGAGGGCGTCCGCCGCACGGCCGACCTGGGCCCCCTCGCGGACCGCGCCGAGGTGCAGGACGAGCTGCTCCAGGCGCAGGTCGAGGTGGCCACCCCCGTCTGCTCGAGCCTGGAGGAGGTCGGGGGCCACCTGCTGCGCCTGCGCCATGCCGTGGCCTCGGCCGCCGAGGAGAACGGGTGCCGGATCGCGGCCACGGGCGCCGCGCCGCTGCGGGGGACCGACCCCGTACCCGTGACGCGGACGCCGCGCTACCTGCGGATGGAGGGGGAGGCCCGGCAGCTCGTCGACGAGCACCTGATCAACGGCATGCACGTCCACGTGGCGATCCCCGACCCGGAGACGGGCGTGGCGGTCCTGAACCGGATCCGGGGGTGGCTCCCGACCCTGCTGGCCATGTCCGCGAACTCGCCCGTGTGGGAGGGCCGCGACACCGGCTTCGCGAGCTGGCGGACCATCGTGTTCGGCCGCTGGCCCGTCAGCGGACCGCCGCCGCACTTCGAGGGACACGCCGACTACGAGCGGCGGCTGGAGGCCCTGGTGGCATCCGGCGTGATCGCCGACAGGGGACAGGTGTACTGGCAGGCCCGGCTGTCCGACCGCTACCCCACCGTCGAGGTGCGGTGTCTGGACGTCCAGCTCCGGGCCGACGACGCGGTCATGCTCGCGGGCATCGTCCGCGCGCTGGTCGCCACGGCCATCGCGGAGGAGAAGGCGGGCACCGCGCAGGCCGCCTGCCCGCCGGAGCTGTTGCAGGCCGGGAACTGGCACGCGGCCCGGCACGGACTGAACGGCACCCTGCTCGATCCGCACGGCCGCCCGCACAGCAGCGGCGACGTGCTGTGCACGCTCCTGAGCCACATCACTCCGGCCCTGGAGGACGCCGGCGACCTCCGGCAGGTGAGCGCCCTCGTCCACCGGCTCCTGCGGGAGGGCACGCCCGCCGACCGCCAGCGCCGCGCCTTCACCGAAGGGGGAGTGCCCGGACTGGTCGGCCTGATCACGGGTACGACCGCGACCGACTGACCGGACGGGCACGGCCACCGGGTACCGGCCACCGGGCCCGCGGACGGCAAGGGAACGGGCCCGGACTCGACGAGTCCGGGCCCGTTCCGCACGCGCCGGTGAGCGCGCCGGGTCAGCGGCGGGGGCCGTTGCGGCCCTCGCCCTTGCGGGAGTTCTGGTCGTCCTCGAAGCGGATCTTCTCCTTGCGGACGGTGCCCGAGACCTCCTGGCGCTCCGTGACCTTCTCCGTCTCCAGGCGCACGCGCTCGACGGGCACGGTCTCCTTGCGGGTCACGGCACGCTCGGCGTGCAGGGTGACGTCCCGCTCGGCTCCGCCGATGTCACCCCGTACGCGCTCGCCCTCGCGGACGGGTTCGCGTACGACGCGGACCTCCTCGTGGCTGACGGGGACGGTGGTGGTCACGTTCTCGGTGACGACGACCTTCTTGAGGCGGGCGCGGCCGACCTCCTCGGTCGTCGTCCCCACGCGCAGCCGCTCCTCGGAGCGGATCAGCTCGTCCTGGCCACCGCCGTCGCCGCGGCTGCCCCCGCGGTCGTCCACGTACGTACCGGTGGCGATGCCGGGGGCGTCGACGGACGTGCGGTGCCCGGCGGCTTCGCCCCGGCTCTTGCCCTGGTTCTCGCCCTTGCCGTTCGAGCCGGCCATGCCGTAGTGCTGGTAGAGCCGGTGCTCCTCGTCCGCGTCCAGGTGCTGGTCGGCGTCGACGCGCGGGGCGTCCTTGACGACATCCTTGGCGTGCGGGACGTGCAGGGCCTGGCCGTCGCTGCGAGCGCCCGCGAGGGGGACGAACGACTCCTTCATGCCGAACCAGCCGGTCTTGACGGTGACCCACTCCGGCCGGCCGGTCGCGTCGTCGCGGTAGACCTGACCGACGTTTCCGATCTTCTCCCCGTCCGCGTCGTAGGCCGTCAGGTTGATCAGCTGCTCCGTGCTCAGGAAACCGTTTCCAGCGCTCATCGGTCAATCCTCCAGTGCGTACGGCACGCGATCCGCGGCGACTTCGGTGTCCCGCGCTCACCCCGTGCCCCTCTCTAGACCGCACCCGGCGCCCGGCCGCCGCAACCGGCCGCAGCGGCCGGGAGGACGCCGGGCGGCCGTGGGGGCCGTGGTACCACCGCGTATCGGAGGGATGACACAAAGCGACGGCGTACGCCGGACGGGTGAACCGCCCAGGCCGGCACCGCGCTCCGCTTCCCGGACCCACCGCCTCGGCCACTGCCCGCATCACCACCCGCAGACGGGGCATCCGACTGCCGGGCGGCCGATCCGGACCACCCCGCGCACCCGCCCACCCGCGCACCCGCCGAGTCCGGCACCGCACCGAGGGGCCGCACCACACCGAAGGGGCACTCCCGTGGCACGCACCGTCGCCCATGTGATCGTCGACGCACTGAAGGACCTGGGCGTCGAGCACGTCTTCGGAGTCGTCGGAGACGCCTTGAACCCCCTGACCGACGCGATCCGCACCACGGAGGGCCTGAGCTGGGTCGGCTGCCGCCACGAAGAGGCCGCGGCGTTCGCGGCCGGGGCGCAGTCGCAGCTCTCCGGAACACTCGGCGTATGCATGGGAACGGTGGGGCCGGGCTCCGTGCACCTCCTGAACGGGCTGTACGACGCGGCCAAGAGCCGCACCCCGGTGCTGGCGATCTGCGGCCAGGTGCCCCTGTCCGAGATCGGCAGCGACTACTTCCAGGAAGTCGACAACGACCTGCTCTTCCGCGACGTCGCCGTCTACCGCGCCACCGTCACCTCCCCGGACCAGATGCCGCGGATGCTGGAGTCCGCCGTACGCGCCGCCGTCAGTCAGGGCGGAGTGGCCGTCCTGACGGTCCCCGGCGACCTCGGCGACCGGGAAGCGGGCGAGGACCGCCCCGCGCGCTTCGCTCTCGACCGCGCCGTCACCCGTCCCGACGACCCCGCCCTCGTGGCGGCCGCCGAACTCCTGAACGCCGCCTCCCGCGTCACCCTGCTCGTCGGCCGCGGGGCACGCGACGCCCGGACCGAGGTCCTGCGGGCCGCGGAACTCCTCTCCGCCCCCATGGTGCTCACGCTGAAGGCGAAGGAGGGGTTCGAGGACGACAACGCCTTCCAGGTCGGTCAGACCGGCCTCATCGGCAACCCCGCCGCGGGGCACGCGCTCGACCACGGCGACGCCCTCCTCATGCTGGGCACCGACTTCCCCTACCGGGACTGGTACCCGAAGGACTGCAAGGTGGTCCAGATCGACACCCGCGAGGAGCACCTGGGGCGCCGGGTCCCCGTGGACGTGGGCCTGGCCGGTGACGTCGGCGCCACGCTGCGGGCGCTGCTCCCGCTGCTGAAGGCGGCCCCGGACCGCGCGCACCTGGACGACGCCCGGGAGCGGTTCGCGCACTGGCGGGAAGGCCAGAGCCGCCTGGCCGACACCGGCCACGACCACCGCTGGACCGGAAGGCTGCGGGCCGCGCTGGACAACCGCGGCCACGACGTCCGCCCCGAGGCGCTGGCCGCGGCCGTCGACGCGTACGCGGACGACGACGCCGTCTTCACCTCGGACACCGGCATGGCCACCGTGTGGCTCTCCCGCTTCGTCACCATGCGCGGCACCCGGCGCCTGATCGGCTCGTACAACCTCGGCTCGATGGCCAACGCCATGCCGCAGGCCCTCGGTGCCCAGCTGTGGGCGCCCGACCGGCAGGTCGTCGCCTTCTGCGGCGACGGCGGGCTCAGCATGCTGCTCGGCGACCTCATGACGATCAAGACCTACCGGCTGCCGGTCAAGCTCGTCGTCTTCGACAACCGCCGGCTCGGCATGGTCAAGCTCGAACAGGAGCAGGCAGGGCTGCCCGAGTTCGGTACGGAACTCGACAACCCCGACTTCGCGGCGGTGGCCACCGCGCTCGGGATCACCGGGATCCGCGTCACCGATCCGGCCGAACTCCACGACAGCGTCCGCCGGGCGCTGCGGACCCCGGGACCGGTCCTGCTGGACGTCCTGACCAACCCCGAGGAAGTGGCCGTACCCGGTAAGCCGACGGTGGCACAGGGGTGGGGCTACGCCATCGCCAAGGTGAAGGAGATCCTCCCGGGCGGCGAAGGCTGACCCGGCCCGCGAAGACTGACCCGGCCCGCGGCCGCCGACGGCGCGGGGCCGTCCGGGTGACAGCGCCCGCAGGTGCAGTACCGCGGGCCGCGGCCGCGCGCGGGGCGGGAAGGAAACACCGTGTCCGTCCCCCGGTGCGGGGGACATTCCTGAAACGAGGATCCATGTCTGAACTCTGGAGCTATGGCCCCGACTCCCGCTACACGGCCGGAGCCAGCCTGATCGGATTCAAGGTCGAGGCGGCCGACGGCCACATCGGCAAGGTCGGCGAGCACACCCAGGACGTCGGGTCCTCGTACATCGTCGTCGACACGGGCCCGTGGATCTTCGGCAAGGAGGTCCTGCTGCCCGCGGGTACGGTCGGCCGCGTGGACATGGAGGAGCGGACGGTCCACGTGAGCCGTACCAAGGAGCAGATCAAGAACGCCCCCGAGTACGACAAGGACAAGCACCGCGACGACGCCGACTACCGGGGCCGGGTCGGCGACTACTACGGCCGCGACCAGGGCTGACCTCCGCGCGAGAGGCCCCGGTTCCCGTACGAGGTACGGGAACCGGGGCCTCACCGCGTACGGCGGTCGCCTCGCGGGGCAGACTTCGCCGGGATCGGGGGCCGCCGGGGCAGGGGCGCCCGGGTGCGCCCGGCGGGTGTGCTCAGCGGCCGCCGGTGAGCGGGCGCGCCACGGCCCTGGCACGGGCGACCGTACCCGCGGCGGCCGCTTCCACGGGGCGGCGGACGGCGCGCACCGGATGCCTGTGGTCGAGGGCGTGGCGGGAGCGGTAGGCGAGCGAGGGCTTTCCGTGGGTGTCCGCGGAGGCGATGAGCAGTCCGCCCAGCACGGAGAGGTCCGCCAGGAAGTGGCCGCGCAGACGGGCGCGCTCCTCCCGGTCCTCCGCCTCCCAGAAGGCGTGGGTGGACAGGGTGGTCGGCACCAGGGTGGCGGCCAGTGCGAGCGAGGCGAGGCGCGGGGCGCGCCCCGTCGCGAGCAGCAGGCCCGCACCGATCTGGACGGCGCCGCTCAGGCGCGCCAGCTTGAGCGGGTCACCGGCCAGTGCGGGGATGCGGTCACCGACCGCCCGGACGACGGGTTGCGCTAGCTCCGCCACCGCCTCGGGGCGGCGCAGGGTGCGCAGTCCGCCGGTGACGAAGGGGGCGGCCAGCAGGGGGCGGGCGAGCATTCGAAGGACAGCCATGTCCCGCTGTTGCCCGGCCGCGGTCCGTCCATCCGTCCGTCCGTCGGCCTGTCCGTCCGGCCGTCCGTCGGCCTGTCCGTCCGGCCGTCCGTCGGCCTTCGTCCGTCCGCCGCTGTCGGTCCGGCCCGGGCCGCCCGCCTCAGCGCAGGGGCTTGTCCAGTACGGCCTTGCGGTGGCTGAAGGCGTCCAGCGAGTAGCGGCCGTGGTAGCTGCCCATGCCGCTCTCGCCCACCCCGCCGAAGGGGAGGTCGGAGACGGTGAGGTGGGCCACGGGCAGGCCGAAGGCCAGACCGCCCGAGGAGGTCTCCCGGGTCAGGCGTTCGCGCGTGGTGGCGGATTCGGTGAAGGCGTAGAGGGCAAGGGGCTTGTCGCGGTCGCGGATGAAGGCGATGGCCTCGTCGAGTCCGGCGACCTCGACCACGGGCAGGATCGGGCCGAAGATCTCCTCGCGCATGACGGGGGAGTCGGGTGCCACCCCGGCCAGGACGGTCGGGGCGATGTAGCGCTCGCTCCGGTCGTGGGCGCCGCCGGTGACGGTGCGGCCGGAGTCGAGCAGGCCGGTCAGCCGGTCGAAGTGCCGCTCGTTGACGATCCGGCCGTAGGCAGGGGAGGCCGCGGGGTCGTCGCCGTACAGCCCGTGCAGGGCGCCGGCCAGCTCCTTCTCCAGTTCCCGGGCCGTCTCGGGGTCGGTCAGCACGTAGTCGGGGGCGACGCAGGTCTGGCCGGCGTTCATGAACTTGGTGGACGCCAGCCGGGCGGCCACGACGCCCAGGTCCGTGCCCCGGTCGACGAACGCGGGCGACTTGCCGCCGAGTTCGAGCGTGACCGGCGTGAGGTTCTCGGCGGCGGCCCGCATGACGATCCGGCCGACCTGGCCGTTGCCGGTGTAGAAGATGTGGTCGAAGCGCTGCGCGAGCAGGTCGGTGGTCTCCGCCACGGCGCCCTCCACCACCGCCACCGCGTCGCGGTCCAGGTAGCGAGGCAGGAGGTCGGCGAGGGCCCGCGAGGTGACGGGCGCCAGTTCGCTGGGCTTGGCCACGACGCAGTTGCCGGCGGCGAGCGCGCCGACGACCGGGGCGAGCAGCAGCTGGACGGGGTAGTTCCAGGGGGCGATGACGAGGACCACGCCGAGCGGGTCCAGCACGGTGTGGGCGACCGCGGGGCTCAGCCGCTCCGGTACGGGGGCCGGCTGCGGGCGAAGCCACTCGGCCAGGTGCTCCAGGGTGTGGTCGATCTCCCGCACGGTGAAGTCGATCTCGGTGCGGTACGCCTCCTCACGGCTCTTGCCGAGGTCGGCGCGCAGGGCGGCGGCCAGCTCGTCACCGCGTTCGGTCAGCAGCGTCCGCAGGGCCTCGAGCTGGGTCGTCCGCCAGGTCAGGGGCTTCGTACGGTCGGTGGTGAAGGTGGCGCGCAGGCGAGCGACGACGTCTGCGGGCTTCTCCGACGGGTGGTCCGACATGCGTGTCTCCAGGGGGTCGGGCAGCGCCGGGAGGGTGCCGGCGCTCGTGGTGCGCAGCGGTGCGGGATCAGTCCGCGCCGATCGATGTGCAGGGCAATTAATGTATATAGCAACTAATGGGGCGTGGGTATTCCCGGCGGGCGGGCGGGCGTGGTCGCGGCGGTACGCCGGGCGGGCCGACGTCCGCCCGCCGGGTGAGTGCCGCGCCTCGGGCCGGCCCGGGCCGGGTCAGGTCTGGGACGTCGCGGTGGCGAGGTCGGGGTGCACGGTGACGACCCGGTCCGCACCGGTGAGCGCCAGCAGACGGGCGAGTTGCGGCGACGGCCGGGCCACCCGGAGGTCCGCGAGTTGGCGCACCCGCAGCAGCACGGTCAGACAGGTGGAGTCCGCGAAGGTCACGCCGGCCGCGTCCAGGATCACGATGTGGTGGGACGCCGCCGCCTGGCTGAGAGCCGCTTCCAGGGGCGGGAGCGTATCGAGGTCCAGCTCACCGCGCGCCTCGACCACCCAGGCCGCCCCCGACGCGTGCTGGTAGCCCAGCGGGCCCGCCTCGGGGCCCGCGCCGATACCGACTCCCGTCGTGTCTCCCATGTCATCTCCCATGAAGCCGAGCATGCCCGATGGCCCTGGGCGGGGCCAGACCCCGAAGGTCCTCGCCGTCCCGGGCGGGGCGACCGGTTTCCGTCGGCGGGCAGGGGCGGGTGGATCCGAGTCCGCCGCCCGCACGCAACGCCTCGCGGCTACGCCGCGGCGGCATCGGGGCGGGCGGCCAGTTGACGTTCCCGCTCCGTCAGCCCGCCCCAGACGCCGTACGGTTCCACCACGCGCAACGCGTGCTCCAGGCATCGGGCGCGCACGGGACACGTCGAACACACGGCCTTGGCCGCCTCCTCGCGCGCCGCCCGGTCCGGCCGCGGCTCGCCCTCCGTGTGGAAGAACGCGTCCGCTCCCGCGCCGCGGCACGCGGCCTCCGCCTGCCAGATCCAGTGGTGCTCCGCCCGCCCGGGCAGGTGCGACACCCTCGCCATCCCCATTGCTCTCCTACAGCCAGGTCATCGAACGCGTGCTTCAGGGAGACGTCTGGCCACAAAGACGTGTTCGAAACGTGGTCCGGGCCCGGCGGACGCGGTTCGAGGACCGCGGACGCCGCCGGGCGCTCCGGCGGGTTGTTCTGGCGGGGCGCTCCGGCGGGGCGTTTGCGCCGGTCGGTCAGCCGAGACGGACGGCCACGAGGCAGGTGTCGTCCTCGTGGGTCTCCGGCGTGTACGCGGCCATGATGCGGTCAAGGGCGGCCTGGGCCGTGAGCCCGTCGCACGCCGCCAGGACCGTACGCAGGGCGTCGATGCCGGACGTGATGTCCTCCCCGCGCCGCTCGACCATGCCGTCGGTGTAGAGCAGCAGGAGGTCCTGCGGACGCAGGGCGCTGGTCGCGGTGGCGTAGTCGTAGCCGGGCAGCATGCCGAAGAGCGGGCCGCGGTGCCCGGTGTCGAGGACCGATGCCCGCCCGTCGCGGAGCAGCAAAGGCGCGGGATGCCCCGCGCAGGCCCAGCGGAAGTTCCTCTCGACGTCGATGTGCCCGATGATGCCGGTCGCCGTCCCGGCCGCCGGGTCCCCGCACAGCAGCTCGTTGAGCCAGGTGGTCAGCTGCCCCGCGTGGGTCCCCGGCGCGTGCGCGAGCCCCGCGAGGGCGTGGCGCTGCTGCGCCATCCGGGCGACCGCGCCCAGTCCGTGCCCGCAGGCGTCACCGATGGCGAGCAGGATCCGCCCGTCCGGCAGCAGACGGCACTTGTACCAGTCGCCGCCGACGGCCGCCTCCGATTCCGCGGGGACGTAGGCGGCCGCCACGGACAGCCCGATCTGGGCGAGTTCGACGGAGTGCGTGGGCAGCAGCGCCTCCCGCAGTGCGGTGGCCACCCGCCGCTCGGCCGCCGCCTCCTCGCGCAGCCGTTCCGACTGCCGTCGGCTCGCCGCGAGCCGCTGGCGACTGCGGACCTGCGCCGTGAGGTCCCGCGCGATGAGGTGCACCGACCACACCAGGCCGTCCGTGGCGACGACGGGGTGGCCCACCAGGTGCAGGGTCCGGATCTCGCCCACCACGCTGAAGCGCACCTCGGCTCCCGGCGGCTCCTCCCCGTCGAGCAGGGCCGTGAGCAGCTTCCCGAACCGGGGTACGTCCTCCAGCAGGACGGCGTCACACAGTTCGGCCAGCGTCAGGGGCCGCGCCGTGACGGTGCGGAAGATCGACGCCAGGCCCTCCGACCAGGTGGTGGTGCCGGACAGCAGGTCCCAGGTGCCCCAGCCCATCGACGCGATGTACTGGGCGTCGAGCGACAGGAGTTCCGTACGGTTGCGGGCCGGTCTCCACGTCGCCAGCACGCCGTCCCCGCAGGAGGCGGCGTCGTACAGCAGCTGGGTGCGGTGCAGCCCGTCGCTCCGCTGCTCGGTGTAGTCGACCGCCTGGGCCTTCAGGGCGCGGCCGCTGGTGAGCACATCGGCCAGCGCGTCGATCAGGCCGCCCGCCGCGGCCCCGGGCTGGACCTCCCGCAGCCGTCGGCCGACGTGGTGGTCGGGCGCTTCCAGCCACTGCGCGGACCGGACGTGGTTGCCGGCCCTGACGATGAAGTCGACGGTGCGGCCGGAGTCGTCGCGCACGGGCACGAGCAGTGCCGCGGACACCGGGATGGCGGGCAGCGTGGCGCACAGGCAGGCCAACGGATCGTGGCCCTCGGGCCCGTCGCCGCAGGAGTGCTCCGGCCCGTCGCCGCCGCAGGCGCACGGAAGGGAGGGAGGGTCCGTTCGGGTGCCGGACGGCTGTCCGTCGTCCAGTCTCACTCCGGCGTCACGACGGGCCGTCGTGCGCAGCGCCGCGATCTCCCGGGCGAGAAGCTCCTTGAGCGCGTCCGGATCTTGCGGGATCGAGGGAGTCATCCGTCCTCAAGGGCTTCGAAAAGGCAGCATGGGGGCGCCATGTCGCATGATGTCCTCTCTTGTTCTCATCGACCGTACAAGGTGATGCGGTGCCCCCGCCTGCGGATGCGGCGCCGCCGAACTCCGGGCCGGCCCGGCCCGCCGACGCTCAGGCCGTCGTCCGGGCCTCCCGGCGGAGAGGGAGATCCGGGGCGGCGGACGGGGAGGTGACGCTCCTGAGGTAGTTGTCGGGCCGTACCAGGAACAGGGCCGGAGCGGTGACGTCGTACGCGTCGTGGGCGTGGCCGTCGACGTCGACGAGGGCGCCCGGTAGGGACGGTGCCCCCGGCCGGACGATGTGGTGCACGCGCAGGCCCGGCGCGTCCGGCGGGAGAGCGGCGTCGGGTGCGTCGAAGACCAGCAGTGTCCAGTGCGGTCCGCGCAGCAGGTCGAAGACGCGGGTCGGGCCGCACGGCGCGTCGGGTGCCCGGTCGCCCGCGCGCAGCCGGCCCGCCTCCGTCCCCGGTCCGCCGGTCAGCGGCCCGCCGCGGTAGTTCAGGGACAGCTGCCGCAGCACCGGATCGTCCCGGCGCAGCGCGTCCTCGGCGTTCTCGCGGTGCGCCTGGTGCAGCCGGGTACTGATGCCGAGTACCCCGGAGGCGACCGGCAGGCGCTCGGCCTCGTACGTGTCGAGCAGCGCGTCGTCCCCGGCCGCCAGCTTCCAGCCCAGGTTGAAGGCGTCCTGGACTCCGGTGTTCAGACCCTGCCCGCCCGCCGGCGAGTGCACGTGGGCGGCGTCCCCCGCCAGGAAGACGTTGCCCACCCGGTAGCGGTCCACCATCCGGATGTTGGGCCGGAAGAGCGAGGTCCAGCCGACCCGGGTGAGGGTGACTCCGGACTCGACCTCGTCGACGAGCTCTTGGAGGGAGGCCAGGGAGATGTCGTGCGCGGGCGCCACGGAATCCCCCTCCAGCGGAGCCGTGAGCTGGAAGTCCTCCGTGCCCGGCAGCGGGCACAGCGCCAGCCGCACCGAGTGGGCGCCCGAGGGCCACACGTGCCAGTGAGCGCGGTCCAGGCCCGTCAGACGGACATCGGCTATCCACATGTGCTCGGCATCCCGGGTCTCGCCGAGGAAGCCCACGCCGAGCCGCCGCCGCACGGTGCTGCGCCCGCCGTCGGCTCCCACCAGATAGCGGGTGGTGACGCGCTCCCCGGTGCCGAGCGTGACGTGCACGTCGTTCCCGTCCTGCGTGAAGTCGGTGACCTCGACCCCCCGCTCGACCCGCCCGCCGAGTTCGGCCAGCCGCTCGGCCAGCACTTCCCCCGTACGCCACTGCGGAATCATCAGGGCGTTGGGATGGGGAACCGAGGGCGTCGGCGCGTGCGGCGCGTCCATCCGCCGGATCGTCGTACCGCCGTCCGGCCGGTGGATCAGCAGCTCGGGATAGCCGGCGCCGAACGCCTGGAGCCGGCCGAGCACCCCAAGGTCCTCGAACACCTCCTGGGTGCGGGGCTGTATCCCCTTGCCGCGCGAGCCGTCGCACGGGTGCGGCGACTTCTCGACGATCCGGAACGGCACGCCCCGGCGTGCCAGGTCGATCGCGAGCGTGAGCCCGGTCGGGCCGGCGCCCACGATCAGAACGGTGAATCCAGATTCAGTGAACATGGATTCATGCTAGGGGTGCTGTTAGCCTGCCGTCAATACACGGAGCTCGGAGGTGGGCATGGCGGTCGGCGTGCGCAAGCAGCAGGCGGCGCGGACCGAGGCGGAACTGAAGGCGGCGGCGGTCCGGGCCTTCGGGCGCCTCGGCTACCTGAACACGAAGATCACCGACATCACCGCGGAGGCGGGCCGGGCGGCCGGATCCTTCTACAACCACTTCGCCAACAAGGAGACGCTGCTCGAGGCGCTGCTGGCGGACCTGCTGGCCGAAGCCGACACGACCGTGGTGGTGCCCGGGCACGGGGACGACTTCCGCGACCGCGAGTCGGTGCGCTGGCACGTGGCCGCCTACTGGGACTTCTACCGTCGCTACCGGACGACCGTGGTGGCGCTGCACGAGGCGGCCACGGTGGACGAGTCGTTCGAGCGGCGCAGCCGGGAGCTGATGGAGCCGGACCTGCGGCACGTCGCCGGCCACCTCGAGCACCTTGACCTGCCGGGCGATCCGTTGCTCGTGGCCTCGATGTTCACCACGCTGCTGTCCACCTGCGCCGGCCTCTGGCTTTCGGGACGCGGGCCCGAACTCGGCCGGGAGCTGTCCGACGAGGAGGCGATCGAGACGCTGACCTCGTTCCTCCACGCCGGCATCGGCGGCGGCACGGCGTGACCCCCGGGGCCGGCTCCCTCCGGCCCGAGGACGGGCGCCCGGGCGGGCGCCGCAGGCCCGAGGCCCGGACGCCCGCCCGCGGCCCCGTTCAGCCCACCAGCACGCCGGGGTTGAGGATGCCCCGCGGGTCGAGCGCCCCCTTCGCGGCCTTCAGCGCGAGGGCGAAGGGCTCGGGACGCTGGCGGTCGTAGCCCGGGCGGTGGTCCCGGCCGACGGCGTGGTGGTGCGTGATGGTGGCCCGGTGCCGGTGCAGGACCTCGCCCGCGACGGCCTTCAGGTCGTCCCAGAGGGCGACCTCGTCACCGGCGCGGCCCGCGGCGAGGACGGTGAAGTAGGGTGCCGCGCCGTCCGGATAGACATGGGTCAGGCGGCAGTTGACGGTCGCAGGGTGCCCGGTGGCCTTGAGCGCCGCCTCGCCGACCTCCGTGCGCACCGCGTCGATCAGGCCGGGGATCCGGTCCCAGGTCGCGGCGGTCTCGAAGGTCTCCGCGACGGCCCCCATCCGGGCCAGGCCGTCGCGCAGGTAGGGCATCCGCAGGAACGCCGAGCGCCAGGCCCCGACGGCCGCGTCACCGGCCGCGTCCGCGCCCCTGGCCCCGCCGCCCCTCGCCCCGTCCTTCGCCCCGTCCGGGCCGGAGGTCCCGCCGTAGCGGCCGCCGTACGAGCGGGCCAGGCCGACGGCCCGGGCGAGCCGGGCGTCCACCGGTTCGTCGGCCGACTCGAACCCCAGCACCAGCACCGCGGAACCGTCCCGTGACGCTCCCGACAGCGCCGCCTCGCCGGCGTCCAGCAGGCGGCAGTTGGCGGGGGAGAGGTCGGACTGCGCGAGGGCGCGCACCGCCCGGAGCGCGTCGTGGAAGCCGGTGAAGGCGACGGCGGCGGACGCCTTGTGGCGGGGGCGTTCCCGGAGTCGGACCCAGGCCTCGGTGATGACGCCGAGGGCCCCCTCGGACCCCAGGAACAGGCGGTCGGGAGAGGGGCCCGCGCCGGAGGCGGGCAGCCGCCACGAACTGCTCGTACCGGCCGGGGTGACGACGCGCAGCGACTGCACGAAGTCGTCGATGTGCGTGTGGCCGGTCGCGTAGTGGCCGCCGGCGCGTGTCGCGAGCCAGCCGCCCAGGGTGGAGAACTCGAAGCTCTGCGGGAAGTGCCGCAGCGTGAGGCCGTGGGGCCGCAACTGGTCTTCCAGGCTCGGCCCGAGCGTGCCCGCCTGGATGCGGGCCGCCCTGCCCTCGGCGTCGACCTCCAGGACGCGTCCCATGGCGGTCAGGTCGAGGGACAGCACCGCCCGGTGGGCGTCGCCGCGGTACTCCACGCCCCCGGTGACCGAGGACCCCCCGCCGTACGGGACGACCGCGACCTGACGCTCGCCGGCCCAGTCCAGCAGGTCGGCCACGCCCTGTCCGTCCGTCGGTCGGGCGACGAGATCGGGTATGCGGCCGGGCCGCCCGCGCAGGGCGCGCATCACGTCGCGGTACGCCTTTCCCATGGCGTGGGCGGCCCGGTCGCCGGGGTCGGCGGTGACCAGGTGGGCGAGGCTCGGCGGGGGTTCGACGGCGGGGCTCCCGATGCCCAGGTCCCTGACGCGGGGCACGGGGAGCGGGCGGGCCAGGGTGCCGGGGAGCAGCGCGCCCAGCGCGGTGCACTCGGCGTCGCCGGGATGAGCGTCCGCCCAGCCCCAGCCCCACCACGAGCGGGTGCGGGACGTCGGCTGGGTCGGCTGAGTCGGGTTGTCGGCCATGGGTGCGCTCCAGGGGGTCGCATGAACTTACCTAGCGGTAAATTACCTACTGATAATATCGACTCATGGCAACCCCTCCTTCAAAAGCCGGCACCAAGGGCGTCCCGCGTCAGCACCGTCGGCAGCAGATGCTGGACGCGGCCACGGAGGAGTTCGGCACCCGCGGGTACGCGGCCGCGTCGCTCCCCTCCATCGCCGCGCGCGTCGGCGTCACCAAGACGCTGCTGCACCAGTACTTCGGCACCAAGGAAGACCTGTACGTCGCCTGCCTGGTCCCCGTCGGCGACCGGCTCCTGGACACGATCCGGGCCGCGATCGGGCCGGACGGGACCGCGCCGCACACGCCGCTGCGCGTGCTCCACAGCATCTTCACCGCCCTGGAGGGGCGCCGGGAGGCGTGGTTCGTCCTGTACGACACCACCCTGCCGCCCGGCGGCGAGGCCGCACGCCGGGCCGCGGAGTACTGGGCGGCCATCGACCGGCTCGCCGCCGGCGGCACCGCCGAACTGCTGCGCGCGACCGGATCCACCGACCCGCTGGACGCCGACGCGCTCAAGTACGTCTGGCGGGACCTGGTCGCCACCCTCGTCCGCTGGTGGGTCAAGCACCCGGAGCAGACCCCGGAGGCCATGACGCGGCGCTGCGCGCGCCTGTTCGCGGCTGCCGCGGGCCTCACCCCCGACGGGCACTCCGGCTGAATCGGGGGCTCCGGCCGAGTCGGGGGCTCGGCACGGGCCGGGGGCGGGGTGCCGGGTGTGAGGTGTCGGCGGGGGTGCGGGCGCGGGCCCCTCCTCCCGATCTGTGCTCCGCGCGGAACCGGGTCATCATGGCCAGGAGGCCGCGGCACGGCCGAGTGGAGGTGGCGTTCGCATGGACGAATCACGCAGGGCCTGGATGACGATCGGTGTCGTCGTCGCCGTCATCCTCCTGAACCTCCTGGCCATCGTTCTGATGAACACCGTCTGACGCCGACGGCGTAGCGGCTGATCGAAAGTCCCGGGCCGCGGGGCGCGGGGCGGGCCCCGGCCTGCCACGACCGGCACCGTTCCCGGCCTGGGCCTCCAGAGTGCCGGGGGCCCGGGGGCCCGGGGGCACGTGGACGGGGCGGCTCCGATGCGGACACCCGTGTCACCGCGGACCGTCACTTCGGCCGACCGCTGTTGAGTGCCACTGCGGTTCGGTGCCGTCGAAGCCCGGTTCGGCCGAAGCCAACGCCTTCGTGCTGCCCGTTCCCGTGGCGCCCGTTCCCGTGCCGCCCGTTCCCGTGCCCGGGTTTCCATCCTCCCTCCGTGCACTTCTGACATTCAGTCAAGTCACTTGGCACATAAGGCTGTTCAATGGTCCATTCCTGGCGGGAAAGGCCGACCGGGCCCTTGCCGTGTCGCTCCGGTTCGCGAATGATGCTCCGGGCGCGTCGGCCGCCCGTGGCCGCGACGCGTTCGCCCGCCACGTACGAACCGGACCGCCCAGGAGGCTTGTTGTGTGGACGAACCGCCCCATCCAGCGATCGTTGGTGGTCGTCGGCGCCGCCCTCGCCCTGGTCGTCGCCGTTCCGCAGGCGGCCTTCGCGGCCCCGCCCCCGGCGCTTCCCTCTCAGGCCGAAGCGATCGAGCTGACCTTCCAGCCGGCCTACGACTACGACACGGACGGGTGCTATCCGACACCCGCCATAGGCTCAAGCGGAGTGCTGAACGCCGGGCTCAAACCCACCGGCGCTCTCAACGGGAGTTGCCGGGACGCCTCCGACCTCGAGAACACCAACGGATACTCCCGCTGGACCTGCAACAACGGCTGGTGCGCCGTGATCTACGGGCTGTACTTCGAGAAGGACCAGGCGATTCCCGGAATCAGCCTCGGCGGCCACCGCCACGACTGGGAACACGTCGTGGTGTGGATCCAGGGCAACGAGGCCAAGTACGTGGCGACTTCCGCCCACGGCGACTTCAACCTCCACGCGCGCGACCAGATCCGCTGGGACGGAACCCACCCCAAGATCGTCTACCACAAGGACGGGGTCGGCACGCACTGCTTCCGTGCGGCGAACACCAACGACGAACCGCCGGAGAACCACCGCCGCGCCTGGCAGTACCCCGCGCTCGTCGGCTGGGCGGGCTACCCCGCGAACCTGCGGGACAAGCTCACCCAGGCCGATTTCGGCAGCGCGCACTTCGGCCTGAAAGACGGCTCCTTCGCGTCCCACCTGGCCAAGGCCAAGCCGGCGGGCATCCCCTTCGACCCGTACGCGTAGCCGAGCGGCGGCGATCGGCCGCTCCCCGCCCCACCGCCTCCCCGCTCGGCCCCGCCTACCGATCGCCTCGCCCGCCCCGCACCGCCCGCACCGCCCGTACGGTTCACGGTTCCCGTGCGGGCGACGCGCGCGCACCGCACGTTCCGGCGGGTGGCGCCGCCGCTCCTCCCGGGCCGGTGCTGTGACCTGGGCTACGGGGTGGCCCGGTGCCGCCGGAAGAAAAAGGAATTTTACCTTCCATTTCACTCCGCGAGAAGAAACCCTTCCGCTCCTGCCTGCTTAGTATGTGCTTCCGGCCGCGCCCCCCCCGCGTGGCGGCGCGGCGCGTTTCCTCCCGCCTGCTCCGCGGCCGACGGGACGTCCAAGGGCGAACAGCACATGCGCGTACTCCTCATCGAGGACGAACCGGACCTCCGCGACCTCGTGACCGCGGGGCTCAAAGCCGCCGGATACGCGGTGGACGCCGTCGGCGACTGGCCGGACGCCGCGATCCTGCTGGACCTCGCCGACTACGACTGCGTGGTCCTCGACCGGATGCTGCCTTCCGGGGACTCCCTGTACGCCCTGGACCGCCGCCGCCGCGCCGGCTGGTCCGGCCCCGTGCTCTGCCTCACCGCCCTGCACACGCTTCCCGACCGGGTCGACGGCTTCCACTCCGGCGCCGACGACTACCTCGCGAAGCCCTTCGCCATGGAGGAACTCGTGGTGCGGGTCGGCAGCCTCGCCCGCCGGGCGGCCCACCGGCTCCCCGTACACCTGGCCCACGCGGACCTCCGGATGGACGAGGCCCGCCGCGAGGTCCACCGCGGCGGAATCCTGCTCACCCTCACCCACAAGGAGTACGCGGTCCTGCGCCACCTGCTCGTCCACCGCGAAACGGTCGTCACCCGCACCGCACTGGTCGAGCACTGCTGGGACGAGATGGCCGACCCGGTCTCCAACGTCGTCGACGCCGTCATGGCCGGGCTGCGCCGCAAACTCGGGCCGCCCCCGCTGATCCACACCGTACGGGGCCATGGTTTCCTGCTCGGCCGCCCGGACCCGGACGACCTGTGACGGCCACCGCCCCGGACGGGCCCTCCCGCCGACGGCGCTCCCGGCAGGACCGCCACCGCTCGCCGGCCCGGCGGCGGCTGCGGCGGCTCCAGTTCCGGCTGACGCTGGCCTACGCCCTCGTCACCCTCGCCGGGGTGAGCGCGCTGTCCTGGATGGTGATCCGCACCGACGAGCGCTCCTGGCGCGCGGCCGAGTACGACGAGATGGGCCGGCGGGCCGCGGTCAGCACCTCGCTGATCTACTACACGGACGACGGGATCCAGCTGGACGGCCTCTACGACGACGAGGCCACCCGGGGCCGCCCCCAGGTGACCGTGCTGCGCACCGCCCCGGACGGCACGCTGCAACGCATCTTCACCTCACCGGGCCCCGCCGCGCCCGTCGCGCAGGCCCGGCTGACCGCCCTCGCCCGCTCGGCCATGGACCGCGACGACACCGTGCGCCAGGAGGTGTCCGACGCCCGCGGCGCGCCCGCCTACCTGCTGGGCCGGCCCTTCTACCACGACGAGTCCCAGGCCGTGGAGGGAGCGGTCGTGGTCGTCGGCGACCCCGCCCACCGTGTGGCCGAGCACACCCGGCTGGTCACCTCCGTCCTGACCGGCGCGGGGCTGCTGACCGCCCTGGCCGCGGTGACCGGCCACCTGCTCTCGGGCAGGAGCCTGCGCCCGGCGTGGCAGGCGCTGGAGGCACAGGAACGGATGCTCGCGGACACGGCGCACGAACTCCGCACCCCGGTGGCCGTCATGCGCAGCTCCGTGGACGTGGCGGGCCTGGACCCGCGCGGTCTGGACCCGCACCTGCCGCGCATCCGGCGCGCCACCGAGCGGCTCACCGACGTCGTCGACAACGTGCTGACCCGGGGCCGCCTCCAGGGCGCCGCCGACACCCTGCGCCCGGTGCCGCTGCGCCTGGACCAGCTGGTCGAGCAGGTCTGCGAGGACCTGGAGGCCGGCCCGCACACCCTGACCGCCTCGCTGGAACCCTCGGTGGCCACCGCGGACCCGGCGCTCGTCCGGATCGCCGTACGCAACCTGCTCGACAACGCCCTGCGCCACGGCCGTACCCCCGGCGACGCCGCGGGGCGTGCCCAGGTCCACGTCACGGTCCGCGGCGCCGTCGTGGCCGTCGCCGACCGGGGGCCCGGCGTCGCGGCGGCCGACCTGCCGGACCTGGCGTCGCGGTTCCGCTCGCCGGGCGGCGGGTCGGGGATCGGCCTGTCGCTGGTCGCGGAGATCGCCGCCGCCCACGGCGGCGGCCTCACCGCGGACACCCGGCCGGGCGGCGGCGCGGTGTTCCGTCTCGCACTGGGGCCGCGGGGGACACGGCGTGCCCGGCGGCGGCGCGCGGAGCCCGGCGCCGCGCCGGTCTCATGAAGTCCTCACGATCCCTCGCGCAGGATGCGAACACTAGAACGCATCTCGCACTGGAGAACGTGTGCCGAAGCACTCCGCAACCCCCTTCCTGCGCCGCAAGCGCACCCTCGCCGCCGGGGCCGTCGGCGTCGCCGCCGCCCTCGGCGCGGGCCTGACGCTGTTCCAGGTCTCCGCGGGCCAGAGCGCCGCCCCGCGGCTCCCCGCGCCGAACGCCGCCTTCGACTACCAGATCGGCGGGGCGTACACGCCCCCCAAGGGCGTACGGGTGGTCTCCCGCGACCGCTCCGCGAAGCCCGCGCAGGGCCTGTACAACATCTGCTACGTCAACGCCTTCCAGGCCCAGCCCGACTCCCTCGGCTGGTGGCAGAAGAACCACCCGGACCTGGTGCTGCGCGACGGTGCCAGGAAGCCCGTCATCGACGAGGACTGGGGCGAGGCCCTCCTCGACACGTCCACCGCCGACAAGCGCACCCGCCTCGCGAAGGTCGTCGGCGACTGGGTCGCCGGCTGCGCCCGCAGCGGCTACCAGGCCGTCGAACCCGACAACCTCGACTCCTTCAGCCGCTCCAAGGGCCGCCTGACCAAGGCGGACAACGTCGCCTTCGCCAGGCTCCTGGCCGACCGCGCGCACGCCGAGGGCCTCGCCATCGGCCAGAAGAACACCGCCGAGATGCTCCCCGACCGGGCGAAGGTCGGCTTCGACTTCGCGGTGGCCGAGGAGTGCGGCCAGTACGAGGAGTGCGGGGACTTCGCGAGGGCCTACGCGAACCGCGTGTACGTCATCGAGTACGAGGCCCCGGGCTACAGCCGCGCCTGCTCCGCCTGGGGCGCGAAGCTCGCCATCGTCCAGCGCGACCTGGACGTCTCCGCGGCGGGCTCGGGCGGATACCGCTACCGGTCCTGCTGACGGGCCTCCCGGCCGGCGGGGCCCCGCCCCGCCCCTCCGCGGGCGGGGCCCGCCACCCCCCTCCGGTTCCTCGCGCGGCGTGCGCGCTAGTGTGCGGACGTGAGCTTTCATCTCGTTGTGGGGTTCGGTCCCGCGGGGGCCGCGACGGCCCGCCTGCTGGCCGAACAGGGCCATGCGGTACGGGTCGTGACCACCTCGGGCCGACCCCCCGAGCCCGGAATCGAGCACGTCGCGCTGGACGCGACGCACACCGAGCGGCTCGTCGAAGCCGCGCGGGGAGCGGTGGCGATCCACAGCTGCGCCGCACCGCCCTACCGGCGCTGGGCCGCCGGCTGGCCGCCGCTCGCCTCGTCCCTCTGCGTCGCGGCCGAGGCGACCGGGGCCGTTCTCATCTTGCTCGGCAACCTCTACGGATACGGCCCGGTGGAAGGTCCCCTGACCGAGGAGCTGCCGCTCGCGGCGACCGGCACCAAGGGCACGGTGCGCGCCGAGGTGTGGGAGCAGGCCCGCGGGCTGCACGAACAGGGCCGGATCAAGGCGGTCGAGGTGCGGGCCTCGGACTTCTTCGGGCCCGGTGTGACCGAGGGCGGGCACCTGGCAGGGCGGGTCGTCCCGCGCCTGTTGCGCGGCAGGCCGGTATCCACCCTGGGCGACCCGGACGCCCCGCACAGCTGGACCTATGTCCCCGACGTGGCCGCGGTGTTGGCCGAAGTGGCGGGCGACGAGCGGGCCTGGGGGCGGCCCTGGCACGTCCCGACCGCGCCCGCCCTGTCCGTACGGGACATGGTCGGCCGTCTTGCCGCCCGGGCCGGGACGGGGCCGGTCGCCGTGCGCGGGCTCCCGCCCGCCGCCGTGGGCGTGGCGGCGCTCTTCTCGCCGCTGCTCCGTGAACTGGCGGAGATCCGCTATCAGTTCGACCGGCCGTTCGTCGTGGACTCCAGCGCGTACGAGGCTGTCTTCTCGGTGCGGCCCACCCCGGTCGACGAGCAGATCGGGGCGACCGTGGAGTGGTGGCGCCGGCGGCGGGGGAACGGCGGATGACCTCCGCCGCCGGGAGCGGCCCCGCGGGGGCACGCCGGGCCGGGACCGACTCGCCTCAGATGAGGGTGCGTTCGATCCGGCTGAGCATGGCCGTCCTGCCGAGATCGCCGCACTCGCCCGCCTCCGTGGCCGCGGGTGCGGCGTGCCGCTGCTCGGCGTTGCCCATCCGCTGGGCGAGGAGGTAGGCGATGATCTCCGCCTCCTGCTCCTGGACGTCGTCGTAGGTCGCGCGCAGGAGCATGTCGCGCACGAGCGCGGGGTCGAGGCTGGGGAAGAGGAGCCGGGAGGCGGCCTCGTCCAGGCCGCCCGCCCCCCGGTGGCGGCAGATGATGTGGCCGAGCTCGTGCAGGACGATGTGCTCCTGATGGGCGCCGGTCGTGTTGGCGTCGTGGAAGATGAGGTCCTCGTCGCGTGCGGCGACCCACATGCCGCACGGATGCGACGAGGGCATCCGCATCGGGACCAGCGTGATCGGGCGCTCGCGCACCTCCCCGAGGTGCCGGCACAGTTCGGCCACGTCGGCCACCTCGGGGAGGCCGAGGCCGGCGAGCCGTCGGGCTCCTGCCTTCCGGAGCTTCTTGAGCTGGCTGCGGCGGTCCTGGTCGGCCGACCGTCCCCTCCAGATGCCCCTCATGCCCCTCATGCCCCTCACGACGGGGACGGGGACGGGGAGTCGGTGACCGGGGGAAGACCCTGCATCTGCCGGTACTGGTCCATGATGGCCGTGATGGCCTGGAGGTTCTCCTTCTTCATCCCGGCGGCCCGCATGGCCACGGCGCGGACCCCGGACTGTCGCAGGGCCTCGACGGCGGCGAGCTCGCCGATCACCGACTCGGCGACCTTCTCGTCGAAGAAGTACGCGACCGAAACGCCGAAGAAGCGTGCCAGGGCGCCCAGGAGGTCGGGGGACGGGTTGGCCCGCTTGCCCGTCCGCAGCTGCGACAGATACACGCCCCCGGCCTTGAGTTCGGGGTTGGCCCGCTTCAGTTCCTCCGCGACCTCGGCATTGGTCCAGTGCCTGCCCTTGGGGCGAACCGTCTTGAACAGGTCGTCGAGGCGCACTGCGAGCAGGGGCCGGTCTCCACCCTCGGTGTCGGTCATGGTGAATCTTCCTCCGTCGCCCCCTGGGCATAGCCCTTGGCTATACGCCAGTTTCACAGATTAGCGGTTGGTTGACAATTGGCCGGAACTCCGCCAACGTGGGGTCTCGCCGATAGCTGCCAGCTAACTCGACGTGTGGGGGGTCGCCGAGGTGGCGGGTGGCGGAAACGGACTGGTCCGGCCCTCGGGGGATGGGCCGGACCAATCCGGGCGGGAGCCCTCGTTCGGCCCGGCGAAAGCGGGCGGAACGGGGGACCCGCCCGGTTTGACGGGGGATGCAAACCGGGCGGGAGCTCTCAACTCGCGCTGTGAAGCCTACTGTAGGCGGCCGCGACTTTGGTGGGCCCGGCGAGTTCCGCGGTGAGATTGTCCGTATCGCGGTCGTTGCGCTCGCCGCGTCGATGCCCGCACTCCGCACGCGCCGCGATGCGCGGCGGGCCGCCCGCGTCAGCCGGCGCTCTCGCCCAAGGGGACCTCCAGCCCGATGCTCTCCGCCGCCACCGCGATGGCGTAGTCGAAGAACGCCGCCTCGTCCCTGACGCTGTCGTGGGTACGGCTGAAGACCTGGAACACCAGGAGACCGATCAGGTTGCTCCACAGGACGATGCCGCGCTCGATGATGTCCGAGAACGGCTCCCCGGGCGTGCCCCCGAAGAGCTCCACGGCCGCCGGCAGGAGCAGCGGCGGACCGGGCACGGCCCGGCGGGGCGGGGTGAGCTCGCCGCCCTCCAGGGCCGCGCGCACGATCCCGCCGAGGACCGCGGGCGTGCGCGAGGCGGGCGCGATGGTGTCGTGCGGGGCCCGGTAGCCGGGAACGGGCGAGCCGTAGATCAGGGTGAACTCGGAGGGGTGGCCGAAGGACCACGCGCGGAGCGCCCGGGTGACCGCGAGGAGGCGCCCGCCCGCCGGTGCCCGCGCCGCCGCGGCGGCCGCGTCGGCCCGCTCCATGGCGGCGCCGGACCCGTTGTAGGCGTCGATGACCAGTGCCGTCAACAGGTCGTCCCGGTGCGGGAAGAGGGCCGTCACATCGGAAGCGGCAAGACCGCTCTCGCGGGCCACGCCCTGCGGCGACAGGCCCGCGGCCCCCACCTCCACCAGCTGTCGACGCGCGGCGTCCTTGATCACTGTCGCGAGCGTCACGCTGCCTGCGGCCGAACTCGTTGCGGGAACGTCCATGCCGGAACCGTACCCGCAGACGACAACAGCCCTGTACGGAGCCCCTCTTGCGCGGGGTGACACCCCGGGACACCGGAGACCGCGCACCGCGGCCGCCCCCGCGCCGCACGGAGAACGACGGGGGCGCCCCGCCGCGCGGCCCCGCCCCGGGAGCCCCGCTGCGGATCTACCCGGCACCCGGCCGCCTGCGTAGACTCCGGCCGCATGAACGCAGGGGCGGGCGCATCCACGCTGGTCGGGCGGGATGGCGAGCTGCGGATGCTGCTCGGCGCCCTCGGCCGCCGGCCGTCCGTGGTGCTGGTCGAGGGCGAGGCCGGCATCGGCAAGACCCGCCTCGTCCGCGAAGCACTGGCGGCCCTGTCCGGCGGCGGGCCGCGCGTCCTCGCCGGAGCCTGCCCGCCGCTGCGCGAGCCCTTCCCGTACGGTCCGCTGTTCGACGTGCTCAGGACCCTCGCCGACGACGTCCCCGCCGGACTCAGCCCGGTCTGCGGCGCCCTGCGCCCCTACCTCCCCGAGCTCCTGCACGGGCTGCCGCCCGCCTGCGAGCCCCTCCACGACCACGCCGCCGCCACCCACCGGCTGTTCCGGGCCGTCGGCGCGCTCCTCGCCGCCGTGTGCCCCGCCGTCCTGGTCGTCGAGGACCTCCACTGGGCCGACGACGGCACCCGGGACCTGATCCGGTTCCTGATCGAGGACCCGCCCGCCGGACTGGCCGTCGTCCTCACCTACCGGCGCGAGGACCTGTCCGCCCCCGGACTCCCGCTCGGCCGCGCCTACCGGCCCCCGCCCGGCAGCGCCTCGCTGATGATGCGGCTCGGGGCGCTCGACGCGCACGAGGTGCGCACCCTGGCCGCCGCCCTCACCGGCGAGCCGGTGTCCGCCGGGCTCGCCGCCGAACTGCACGCGCGGACCGCCGGGATCCCCTTCGTGCTGGAGGAGTTCGTCCGCGGACCCGGCGCGCCCGCCGCCGTGCCCGCGCTGCTCCAGGAGGCCATGGCCGACCGCACCGCCGCCCTCGGCCCCGGCGCGCTGGACGTCGTACGGGCCGCCGCGGTGCTGCGCGATCCCGCGGGCGAGGAGCTGATCGCGGCCGTCGCCGGGGTCGGCGAGGAGGCCGCCGCCGACGCGATCGGCGAGGCCCTGCGGGCCGGGGTCCTGCACGACTGGGGACAGGACCGCTACGGGTTCCGCCACGGACTCGCCCAGCAGGCGGTCTACGCCATGCTGCTGGGCCCGGAACGCAGGCGCCTGCACGTGCGCGCCGTCGACGTGCTCGCCGCCGCGCCCGTACCGCCCCTGGTCCGGCTCGCGTACCACGCCCGCCGGGCCGGTGCGCCGGAACGCTGGCGGAAGTACGCCGAGGAAGCCGCCGAACACGCCCGCGAGATCGGCGACACCGCCCTGGCCGTGGAACTCCTCGAAGGGCTCCTCGACGATCCCGGGCTGCCCGCCGAAGACTGCGCCCGGCTCGCACTGCGGCTCAGCCGGGCCGCCGTCATCGGCCTCTCCCACCGGCGCACCGCCCGCCTGCTGCGCCGGGTCGTGGACGAGGGGGGACTGCCCGACGCCGTCCGCGGCGACATCCGCCTCAACCTCGGCCTGCTGCTCAACAACCAGGGCGGCGACCACCGGCAGGGCCGCACCGACACCGCCCGCGCCGTCGCCGAACTGCGCGAACGGCCCGCCAGGGCCGCGCGCGGCATGGCCGGGCTCGCCATGCCCACCTGGGGCGACGAGTCCTACGCCGTGTACCAGGACTGGATGGACCGAGCCGAGGAGCTTGCCGCCGTGCACGGAGACGAGGCCCTGCGCCTCGCCGTACGGGGCAACCACCTCGTGCTGCGCATGAGCGGCGGCGACCCCGCCGTCAGCCGCGAGGCCGAGGAACTGCTCGGCGCGGGCGCCGCCGACCGCGCGGGGCGCCTCGAACTGGCCCGGATGTGCGGCAACCTCGCCGACAGCGCCGCCTGGCTCGGCAAGGACGACGTCGCCGAGCGGTTCCACGGTGAGGGCGGCCGGATCGCCGCCGCCTGCGGGGCGCCGTACCTCCGGGGCATCATCGACGCCACCGTGCTGCGCCTGGAATGGAGCCAGGGCCGCTGGGACGGCCTCGCCGAGCGCGCCCAGCACGTACGGGACGCCGCCCAGGGCGCCTCCGGAATCGAGTCGGAGGCCCGGCTCGTGCTCGGCCTGCTCAGCGCCGTCCACGCCGAATGGGACGAGGCCCGCGCCCACTTGGACGCCGCCGCCCTGGCCGACCCCGCGAACGCGGCCACCCCCGTACTGGCGACGGCCGCCGCCGCGGCGGTACGCATCCACCTGGCCCGTGGCGACGCGGCCGCGGCCTGCGCCGAGGCCGACCGGAGCCTGGCCCGGATCCGCCGCACCGGCCTCTGGGGGTGGGCCGCCGACCTCGTCCCGGCCGCGGTCGGCGCGTACGTACGGGCCGGCCGCACCCGGGACGCCCGCGGCCTGGCCGACGCCTTCGCCGAGGCCGTCGCCGGACGGGACCTGCCGCTGGCCGCGGCGGCGCTGCCGCTGTGCCGGGGCCAGCTGGCGCGCGCGGCGGGACGTCCCGAGGAAGCGGCGGCCGGCTACCGGCGGGCCGCCACCGCCCTCACCGCCCTGCGCCGGCCGTACACGGCGGCCCGCGCCACCGCCGCCGCGCTCGCCTGCGTCCCCGGCAGGGCGGCGGAACTCGTCGCCCTGGCAGGGGAGTTCGAGGAACGCGGCGCCATCCGTGACGCCGCCCGCTGCCGCCGGGCCCTGCGGGGGAGCGGGCTGGCCACCGGCCCGGCACGGGGACCCCGCGGCTACGGCGCCGCGCTCTCCCCGCGCGAGGCGGACGTGGCCGGGCTCGTCGCGGCGGGCCGCACCAACCGGGAGATCGCCGAGCTGCTGTTCCTGTCGCCGCGCACGGTCGAGCAGCACGTCGCGAAGGTGCTGCGGAAGCTGAACGTGGCCTCGCGCACGGAGGTACGCACACCCCTGCGCGCCCTCGACGGCGGGCCCGGCCCCGAATAGGTAGCGCTACGGATGCGGCTACGGATTGTCCCGTACCGCCCCCGCTCCCAGGGTGGTGCCTGCGCCCCGGCCCCCACGCCGGGGCGTACAGGAACCCGATCAGTAGGAGCACTTGGATGCGTGCACAGCGTGCGGCAAGAAGCACCCGGCTCGGCGCCATATGTCTCGGCGCCGCCGCCGTGACCGTTCTCGGCCTCTTCACGGCCCCGGCGCACGCCGGCCCCGCCGGGGGACGCGTGCTCGGCGAGGGCGCCGCCGAAGCCGTCCCCGGCCAGTACCTGGTGGCCCTGGCCGGCACCCCCTCCCCGCTCGCCGCCGCCACGGCCGAGACCGCGGGAGACGCGAAGACCCTGACGGACCGCCACGGAGGGGCGGTCCGTCAGGTGTACACCGCCGCCTTCCGGGGCTTCGCCGTCAAGGCCACCCCCGAGCAGGCCCGCCGGCTCGCCGCGGCGCCCGGAGTGCGCTACGTCCAGGCGAACACCGTCTTCCGGGCCACCGGGACGCAGCCCAACCCGCCGTCCTGGGGCATCGACCGCGTCGACGGCGCCAAGGACAGTTCGTACACCTACCCGAACGACGGCAGCGCCGTCACGGCCTACATCGCCGACACCGGGCTGTACACGCAGCACTCCAACTTCGAGGGCCGGGCCGCCTCCGGCTACGACTTCATCGACAACGACGCGAACTCCGCCGACTGCCACGGCCACGGCACACACGTGGCCGGCACCGTCGGCAGCAAGGACTACGGCGTCGCGAAGAACGTCAAGCTCGTCGGCGTCCGCGTCCTCGACTGCCAGGGCTCCGGAACGACCGAGCAGATCGCGGCCGGCATGGACTGGATCGCGAGGAACGCGAAGAAGCCCGCCATCGTGAACATGTCGCTGGGCGGCAGCGCCGACCGCGCCCTCGACGACGCCGTGGCCGGTGTCATCAGCGCCGGGATCCCGGTCGCGGTGGCGGCCGGCAACGACAGCAAGGACGCCTGCAACACCAGCCCGGCCCGGCTGCCCGCGGCGATCACCCTCGGCTCCACCGACAGCAACGACGCCCGCTCCAGCTTCTCCAACTACGGTTCCTGCCTTGACCTGTTCGCCCCCGGCGGCTCCATCGTCTCCACCAAGATGAACGGGGGCACGCAGACGATGAGCGGGACCTCGATGGCGACCCCGCACACGGCCGGAGCGGCCGCGCTGTACCTGTCCGCCCACCCGAACGCCACCCCGGCGCAGGTCCGGGACGCACTCGTGGACAACGCCCAGTCGGGCGTGGTGACCGGAGCAGGCTCGGGCTCCCCGAACAAGTTCCTGAACGTCACCAAGCTGGGCGGGCCCGCCCAGCCCGGCGAGCCGGTCGCCGACTTCACCGCCCAGTGCTCCACGACCGCCGCGACCTGCTCCTTCGACGCCTCCGCCTCGAAGGACCCCGACGGCACGATCGCCTCGTACGCCTGGCAGTTCGGCGACGGCGCGAACGGCGAGGGCGTCAGGCCGTCGCACGAGTACGCCAGGGCCGGCACCTACGCCGTGAAGCTGACGGTCACCGATGACGCCGGCCGCACCGGCACCGTCACCAAGCAGGTCACCGCCGGCAGCGTGCAGCCCCCGACGGGCACCCCGCCGACCGCCTCCTTCTCGGTGTCGTGCTGGTACCAGGACTGCTCCTTCGACGCCTCCGCCTCCAAGGACAGTGACGGCACGATCGCCTCGTACGGCTGGAAGTTCGGCGACAACACCTCCGCCACCGGCCGCACCACCACCCACCGCTACCCGGCCGGGCAGCGCAGCTACACCGTCGAACTCACCGTCACCGACAACTCCGGCCTGACCTCCACCGCCGGCCGCCGGATCGACTGCTACGGCTTCGGCACCGGCCAGTCCCTCTGCTTCGCCTCCTGACCCACGCCCCCCGACGTGCGGGCCGGCCCCGGTGCGACAGCACCGGCCCGGCCCGCACCGGCGTATTCCCGTACCTGCCGCCCGAGCCCGCGGGTACTGTCGTCGAGGCCCCGTCCGACGTCGAAAGCGACCGCCGTGAACCACCTGTCCGCCGACCCGACGGTGCTGCACCCGATCCCCGGCCAGCCGCGCGTGGTGCTCCTGAAGCCACTGGTGACCTCGCCGCTGATCGAGGCCGGCGAGTACTCCTACTACGACGACCCGGACGACGCGACCGCGTTCGAGACCCGTAACGTGCTCTACCACTACGGACCGGAACGGCTCGTCATCGGGAAGTTCTGCGCCCTGGGCACGGGCGTGCGGTTCCTCATGAACGGCGCCAACCACCGCATGGACGGCCCCTCCACCTTCCCGTTCCCGATCATGGGCGGCTCCTGGGCCGAGCACGTCGACCTGATCACCGGCCTTCCGGGACGGGGGGACACCGTCGTCGGCAACGACGTGTGGTGCGGCTACGGAGTCACGGTCATGCCCGGCGTGCGCATCGGGCACGGCGCGGTCGTCGCCTCCGGCTCCGTGGTGGTCGACGACGTACCCGACTACGGCATCGTCGGCGGCAACCCGGCGCGGCTCATCCGCAGCCGCCACAGCGAGGCGGACATCGCGCGTCTGCTGTCCGTCGCCTGGTGGGACTGGCCCGCGGAGCACCTCACCGCGCACGTGCGGACCGTCATGTCCGGCACCGTCGACGACCTGGAGGCGGCCGCCCCGCGGGCCTGAACCGCCGGCCCGCGGCTCATCCGGGAAGGTCGGCCAGGACACCGGCGAGCTGGGTCCGGGAACGGATCCGCAGCTTGCGGTAGATCCGGCTGAGCATGCCCTCGACGGTCTTGACGGAGAGGTACATCTGCTGCGCCGCGTGCTGGTTGCTGGCTCCCCCGCGGACGAGGTCCGCCAGCCGCAGCTCGGATTCCGTCAGCTCCGCCCGCCCGGCCGGGCGGGCCCCGGGCCGGCCGTTCCCGCCCAGCCGGTCCAGATGCTCCCGCGCGGTGGCGAGCAGCGGTGCCGCCCCCGCCCCGGCGAGGAGATCGGCCGCCTCCTGGAACGCGCCGCGGGCGGCGGCCTGGCGCCGCCGCCCGCGCTCGGCCCGCCCCCGTGCCAGATGCGTACGCGCCTCCTCGACGGGCAGCCCGAACCGCCGGAACAACCCGTCGGCCTGCCGCAACAGGCCGACGGCCCGGTCGGTGTCCCCGGCGCGCACCAGCAGGAACGCCCGGGCGCGCGTCCACGCCGCCCCGGTGGCGGTGTCCTCCCGTACCCCGTCCTCGTGCCTCCGGAGCAGTTCGTGGGCCGCGTCGAGGTCGCCCGCCGCGACGAACGCCTCGACGGCGTCGGGCTGCCAGCGGAACATCGAGGGATCGGCGGGACGGCGGCCGTCCTCCGCCCGGGCGAGCTGGGCGAAGGCGGACACCGCCCCGTCCACGTCCCCGGTGTGGAGCCGGACCGCGCCCGCGACCCACAGGTTGCGTTCCAGGTGTAGTACGTCGCCCTCCTCCCGCGCGGCGCGTTCCCCGCAGGCCGCGTACCGCATCGCCGCGGCGAACGAACCGCCCGCGCCCTGCGCGAGGGCGGCGGTGTAACAGGCCGGGCCGAGGGACAGACCGGCGCCGAGCGACGCCTCCAGGGCCTTGTCCGCCCAGGCCAGGGCCCGGGCACACGCACCGCTGCGGGCCTCCACCTCGGCCAGACTGCGCCAGATGTCGACGAGGTCCTCGCTCTGTCCGCGCAGTTGCGCGAGCGGCAGGAGGGAGGTCAGGCGGGTCCTGGCCTCCGCCAGGCGGTCGTCGAAGACGGCGTGCCGGGCCGCGAGGTACTGGGGACTGTTGCCGATCCCGTCCGCTTGGGCGGGCACGTTCAGGGCCAGCGCGCGGCCGAGGGTACGGGCGCAGTCCCCGCTGCGCAGGACCCGCTCCATCCGGGCCCGCATGGTCAGCGCCGCGGCCTCCAGCCGGGGCTGCCCGGCGGCCCGGGCCAGCCCCGCCGCCGCGGTGGCGGCGCGCAGGGCCGCGTCGGGGTCGCTGCGCGACACGTTGGCGGCGATGGCGGCGCGCAGCTCCACGGCGGCCAGCAGGCACGGGTCACCGGACGCGATCCGCCGGCACAGTTCGAGCGTCCCCTCGACCCCGGCCAGGGCCTGGCTGTGGGAGTCGACGACCGCCAGGAGCACCGCGACGTGTTCCGCCGGTGCGGGCCGGGACGCGGCGACCGCGTCCGCCGCCTGCCGGGCCAGGTCGCTGTCCCCGGCCGCCGCGGCCTCCCCGGCCGCGGCGAGGTAGCGTTCCAGGCGCAGC
>NZ_JBEOXU010000020.1:0-66365 GCF_040296725.1 Streptomyces sp. NPDC002044 | reverse complement strand
CCTCTTCGTGGTCGCGCGCGGTGGAGCCGGCGGCCGCGGCGGCCGCCGCGGCCGTCTCCGCCGGGGTCCCGTCCAGGGCGTGGTCGGCGTCGGTGGGGGTCATCCGGAGCCGTTCTGTCGGGGGTCGGCGGCGGGGTCGTTGGCGGCGGGGTCGTTGGCGGTGGCGGCCTTGCCCTCGGTGGTGGCCTCGGTCTCGGCCTCCGCGGCCCAGCGCAGGGCCAGGTCGGCGGCCTTGCGGGTGGCTTCGGCGACGGCTTCGACGGGGTCGGCGCCGGTGGCTTCGGCCCGGGCCGCCGCGTAGCCGACCAGGAAGGTGGTCAGCGGGGCGGCGGGACGGGCGACGCCGTGGGCGGCGTCACGGGCGAGGTCGAGCAGGGCTGCGGTGTCGACGGGGAGGTCGATGCCCAGCTCGTTCTTGACGGCGGTGATCCATTGCTCCAGCACGGTTCCATGCTCCCTGATCCGGGCGCGGGCGAGGGCGAGATCGTCCCAGGTGTCGCAGTCGAAGGAGGCGAGTGGCCCCGCGTCGACCCGGGCGAGGTCCAGCGCGGCGGTGAGCGAGCGCAGCGGGAGCCCGGTGAGGCCGTCCCGCCCGGTGGCGAGGCGGGCCAGCTCGCGGCGGAGCGGGGCCGTCCTGTAGACGGCGACGAGCGGCTGGTCCCGGCCGTCCGGGTCGCGCAGCAGCGCGCCGTCCAGGGCAGGGCCGGGGGCCGCGGTGGTCTCGGGCGCGTCGGTGGCGGCCAGCAGGGACCGGACGGTCGCCCGGTCCAGGAACGGCAGGTCCGCGGAGAGGACGAGCACCCGCTCGGCGGTGGCCCCCCGCAACCCGGCGTCCAGCGCGGCCACGGGGCCGCCGCCGGCCGGTTCCTCGCGGGCCCAGCGGACCGGCCGGGCGGTGGGCCGGCGCCCGCCGACCACGACCGTGGTGCCGGCGTCGGGGCAGGCGTCGAGGACGCGGTCGAGGAGGGCGCGGCCGCCGACGCTCAGCGCGGGCTTGTCGGCCCCGCCGAGCCGTCGTGCGGCGCCGCCCGCGAGGACGATCGCGTCGTAGCTCATGCGTCAGAGTATGCGCGGCCCATGTCCCCGCCGGGGACCCGCCCTTACCCGCGGCTTACCCCTCCCCTCCGGGCTCCGCCCGGACCCGCGCCTCAGTCGCCGGCGGGGCTGGGTGGTGGGCCTCAGTCGCCGGCGGGGCTGGGTGGTGGGCCTCAGTCGCCGGCGGGGCTGGGTGGTGGGTCTCGATCGCCGGTGGGGCTGGGGTGGGCCCGGTGGGGGTGCGGCACCGGGCCCTGGGGCGTGGGCGGCCGGCGGAGGGGTCCGTCGGCCGCCGGGGGTTACAGGTAGGGGCCGGAGCGGACGGCGCCGTGGCCGCCGTCCTCGTCGTCCTCGTGGGAGGCACCGGGCGGGAGCGCGCGGCGCATCTGTTCCAGCTGGGCCCGCGCCGCCATCTGCTGCGCGAACAGGGCCGTCTGGATGCCGTGGAAGAGCCCTTCGAGCCAGCCCACGAGCTGGGCCTGCGCGATGCGCAGCTCCGCTTCGGAGGGGATGGCCTCCTCGGTGAACGGGAGCGACAGGCGCTCCAGTTCCTCCACGAGTTCGGGGGCCAGGCCGTCCTCCAGTTCCTTCACCGACGCGGCGTGGATGTCCTTGAGCCGGACCCGGCTCGCCTCGTCGAGAGGCGCGGCACGTACCTCTTCCAGGAGTTGCTTGATCATGCTTCCGATCCGCATGACCTTGGCGGGCTGTTCGACCATCTCCGTCACCGGGACCTCGCGCGACTCGTCATCGGCGCCGCCGACCGCCATCCCGTCCTGTCCCACGATCAGGACGTGCGGGGGGCTGTCCTGCGACCGTTCACTCCTCGGCATCTCCATGCCGTCATTCTCTCGCACACCTTCGTACTCACACGGTGTGCCCCCGTACGGGCGTGATCCACCCTGTACGGGGGCACCTGCGTGACTCGGTGTGGCTATCCGGCAGCTCGCCGTGCCAGTGCCCCGCTCGAGCGGGTGACCAGTGCCGCCAGCAGTGCCGCGCCCAGCGGGACCACGATCAGCAGTCCGCCGAGGGTCTCCCACGGCACGGAGACCGGGACGTACGGCAGGCCCTCGGTCACCGAGTAGCCCATCTCGCGGCTCTTGGCGTAGAGCTCCTCCATCTCCCGCCGCTGGGCGAAGCGCAGCCCCACGGCGGGCAGCAGGCCGGCCGCCGAGCCCAGGACGACGCCCATCAGGGCGACCACCCCGCACTGGAAGCCGCTGAGCGTGCGCCGGACCCGCGGGGCGGCGCCCACCGCCGCCAGGGTCTTCAGGTCGCCCTCGGCGTCGGCCTGGGCGAGGCCGGTGGCGATACCGGCGGCGCCGATGGTGACGAGGCCGGCGAAGACGGTGAGGACGAGCAGGGCCATGTTGTCGGGGCTCTGGTAGCCGGCCTCGATGGTGACGTCCGCGTCCACGCCCATCCGGTCGATCTCGCCGTCCAGGGCCTGCCGCTGCTTGCCGGTGGCCGTCCCGTCGAGGGTGAAGTAGCTGCCGGACGGGGCGGTGGCCAGTCCGGCGGCCTTCGCGGCCGAGGGCGGCAGGATCAGCTGACTGCCCCAGGAGTTGGCGGTGTCGGGGGCCTGGTGGACGGCGAAGACCTTGTCCTGGCCGGGCGGGTCCTCCCGCCGCATGGAGGCGCCTTCGGCGGCCGCCATGTCGGTGACGACCCGGATGGTCACCTTGCCGTCCTTGACGATGCGCTTGTCGAAGGCGACCGGCCGGCCCGCCGCGAGGGCGGAGACACTGCCGGGGTCGGTGACGGCGAGGACGCGCAGCAGCGTCTCGTCGGCGACGACCGTGCCGTACGGGCTGGACGGGCCCTGGCTGCCGCTGATGCGCGAGGAGTCCGCGCAGCGCCAGTCCGTGCGCAGCTTCTTGGCCTCCTCGGGGGAGAACGAGTCGGGGCCGTTCTCGGCCTCGTACAGCGGGCAGCGCTGGTCCTTGGGCGTGAGGACCTCGGCCCGGCCGCACGTCGGGTCGGACGAGTAAGACTCGCAGCCCGGCTTGCCGACGACGATCCGGTCGACGTCCGCGCGCGTGGCCACCGGGAGGTGCCGGGAGGCGGCCTCGCGCAGGGCCGGCATCTCCTTGTAGGCGCTGCTGTCGGCGTTGAGGACCCCGACGCCGTGCGGGAGGCCGGCGACGTACTCGTGCCGCATCTGGAGGTCCCGGCTGTGCTCGTACGTCGCCACCGCGACGGTGCCGGCGACGGCGGCCAGTACGGCGGCCACGGCCGGGGCCGTGCGCCCCCGGTTGCGGACGGCGTCGCGGAGCGCGAGCCGCGGCGACAGCGGGAGCCAGCGGCCGAGCCGCCCGAACAGGCCGACCAGGGTGGGGGTGAGGGCGACGATGCCGAGTTCGGCGATGGCGCTGCCGCCCGCGACGACGGCGGAGCCCATCCGGGAGGTACTGCCGTAGAGGGCGATCCCGGCGCCGCCCGCGATGGCGATCACGCCGATGAAGGGCAGGACGCGGTTGGCCCGGCGGATCCCGCGGCGGCCCGTCAGGGAGGCGAGAACGGTCTGCCGCGAGGCCGTGACGGCCGGGACGATCGCGGCGAGGAGTCCGGTCACCACGGCGAGCAGGGCGATGGCAGCCAGCTCCAGCGGGCGGACGTCGAATCCGCCGAAGCGGAGGCCGAGCTGCTCCTCCAGTACGGGCCGCAGCCCGATGGTCAGCGCCACACCGAGGGCGGTGCCGATGACGGCGGCCGCGGCGCCGATGACCAGGCCGCCGGAGAGCACGATGGCGCGGATGTGGCGGCGGTCGCCGCCGTTGGCGCCCACGAGGCCGAGCTGGCGGCGCGAGCGGCGGGCGCCCACGGCGAAGGCGGGTCCGGCCAGCAGGCAGATCTCCAGCATGGCGAGACCGACGACGGTCGCCAGCACCGCCATCTCGGTGGTGTTCGAGCGGTTGAGCCCGTACGGGTCCTTGGACTGCTGCTGGTAGAGCGGTACGTCGGAGTCGGCGGGCGGGTCGAGGGTGACGGCACGGGAGATGACGACCGCACCGTGGGCGTTGGCCGCCTTGACCATGTTCCACGTGAAACCATCGCCGCCGCCGGTCTTGACCAGGTAGCTGTCCTCGGTCCGCACGTCCGGGCTCCCGGCGGCCCGCAGGGCCTCGTCGAGCGGGGCGAACAGGGTCCCGGGCGGGGCGGTGATCTCGGGTTTCATCAGCTCGGAGGGCAGCTCGTACGCGCCGACGATCCGGTACGCGGACTTCGCGCCGCGGGGCAGCACCGAGGAGCCGACGAACAGTCCCGACTCCTCCAGGAAGGCGTTGGTCGCGATGACCTCGCCCGCGGCCTTCGGGAGCCGGCCGCGGTCCAGCGTGAGCATGCCGGCCGTCAGCGGGCTGTGCGCGTCGAGTTCGCGCAGCTCGGTGTCGAGGAGCCCGTGCCGGGTGCGCACCTTGGCGTGCCCGCTGCTGTCCTTGACGGCCTCGGCGCCGGCCGGGAGCGCGGCGAGCACCGGGTCCGGCCCGCCTTCCTTCGGCCGGGACCGCGTCGGGTCGTAGTTCTCGTAGCCGCCGACGGGTGCGGAGGTGTCGCCCGCGGGGTTCTGGTAGACGGGTCCGAAGTGCGAGTCGGACAGCCGGGCGTCGGCGGCGCCGATCTTCCGGTCCAGGGACTGCTCGGCGGAGAGCTCACCGCTGCGCAACGTCAGGTCGGCGGCGCTCACGCCCACGATGGGGAGCGCGATCATGGCGAGGACGAGGGCACTGCGGCCCTTGGCGCGCCAGGCGTCGCGGCGGGCGATCCGGATCGCGGCGATCCAGGAGTGGTACCAGGAGATCACTGGCCGGCCGCCCGCCCCGAGAGGAGGGAGTCGGCGTGGCTGCGCAGGGTCTCGTCGACCACGCTGCCGTCGCGCAGGAAGACCACGCGGTCGGCCCAGGCGGCGAACCGCGGTTCGTGGGTGACGAGGACGCCGGCCGCTCCCGCGTCGCAGCGGGAGCGCAGCAGGGCCAGGACGGACTCGCCGGTCTCGGAGTCGAGGGCGCCGGTGGGTTCGTCGGCGAGGACGAGGCGGCGGTCGCCGACCAGGGCGCGGGCGATGGCCACGCGCTGCTGCTGGCCGCCGGACATCTCGTCGGGGAAGCGGTCGGCGAGCTGACGCAGGCCCATCTCCTCCAGGGCGGCGAGCGCGGAGACGCGGGCCTTGCGGGCGGAGACGCCGTCGAGCTCCCGGGGCAGGGCGACGTTCTCGGCCGCGGTGAGGGCGGGTATGAGGTTGTAGTCCTGGAAGACGTACCCGATGCTGCGGCGGCGCATGGCCGCGAGCTGCTTGCGGCCGACGGCGGTGATGTCGGTGCCTTCGACGATCACCCGGCCGCTGGTCGGGGTGTCGAGCCCGCCGGCCAGCGTGAGCAGCGTGGACTTGCCGGAGCCGGACGGGCCCATGACGGCGACGAGTTCGCCGGGGAAGACGGAGAGGTTGATGCCGCGCAGGGCGTGCACTTCGGTGGCGCCGCTGCCGTGGGTGCGGACCAGTTGGTCCAACTGGAGTACGGGCGACTGGGACGGGCGCTGGTCAGGCATGAGTGGGGTCCCCCTGGGACGGTGGATCAGCCCCGCCGCGCGCGGGCGCTGTTGGGCGGGGTGGTGGTCGGGTCGGTACGGGCGGGGCCCGGCGCGGCCGCGGCCGTCGGCGGGTCCACGGGCCCGTCGGCCTGGGACGGCCGGGGTGCGGCGGCTCTCCGGTCGGCCGACAGGGAGAGCCGGACGAGCCGGGCCTCGCAGTGGTCGAGCCAGCGGGCCTCGGCCTCGGTCTGGAAGATCAGCTGTTCCACGACGAGGAGCCAGGCCACGTCGTCGCGTTCGTGGGCGTCCCCGCTCTCGATGGCGGTGAGTGCCTGTGCCTTGAGCCGGGTGTAGTCCTGCATCGCCCCGATCGTGGCGTGCCGCTGGGACTGGATGACGGCGCGGATGTCCACGCCGGGCGAGCCGACGGCCATGGCGAGCTTGATGGACAGTTCGTCACGGGGCGGGTTGGCCCGGTCGACCGGTCGCTCGTACCACTGGCGCAGCTCCGCGCTCCCGGTGTCGGTGATGACGTAGAGGGTGTGCCCGGCGGCGTCCTCTCCGCCGGGGGCGACGAGGCCGTCGCGTTCGAGGCGGGCGAGCGTGGTGTACACCTGCCCGACGTTCAGGGGCCAGGTGGAGCCGGTGCGGGATTCGAACTCGGTGCGCAGCTGTGAGCCGTACCGAGGACCCCGTTCCAGCAGGGCGAGCAGGCCGTGGCGGATCGACATACCGAGTATGTATACGCAGTATGTTCACGCTCGGCAACCATCCTCGGTCGTACGTCCTGAGGAGGAGGGCGGGCTCGACCGGGTCGCGCGGGGCTCTAGATCCCCCGGCGCAGCCGCGCCCCGAGATAGCCGAGGCCCACGCCCATCAGGGCGCATCCGGTGCCCAGCGGCAGCAGGTGCGCGGCGAGGTCGGCGGCCCGCTCGTTCGGTGCGGTGCCGAGCGCGGTGGTGGCGTGGGGGGTGGGGGCCGGCGGGGGCTTCGGCGGGGCGGCGGGCCGGGTGCGCGGCCGGACGGTCAACGGGCGGGAGGCCACCATGGCCTCCCGGTTCACGGGGTCGGCCGCCGGCCTGCCCGGCCGCTCCCGGCCGGCCCCGGCGGCGCTCCCGGCCAGGTCCCCGTACGCGTGGTCCGGGCGCTCGTGCGGCGGCTCGTCCCCCGGGCCCCCGCCGGCCGGGACGGCCGCAAGGGCGGTGGCCCCGACGGCGGCGGTCGCAGCGGCGGTGGCCCCAGCGGCGGCGGGGGCGCCGAGGGGGGCGGGAGCGGTGAGCGCGTGGGCGGCCGGAGCGGCCGTCGCGAGCGCGGCGGCCGCCAGCGCGGCGCAGGCCAGCAGGCGCGTCGGACGGATCCGGGCGCGGCGTCGGGGGTGGAAGCCTTTGAACACGGGGAGCCCCTCCCGTCCCGAGCGACCGAGGTGTCTCGCTCAGATTTACATAGTGGGGCAAAAGCGGCATCCCGGGCACCCCATCGGGGTGTCCGGGATGCCGGTGTGTCAGATTCCGCGGTGCCGCGGCACCGCGGTGCGGAGGTGCCATGGAGCCATGGAGCCCGCGCCCCCGCGTGCTACTCCGGGTAGCCGGTGGACACGGTCAGCGTGTACTCCGTGCCCTCCTTGTCGATCTTGTCGCCGGCGTTCGGGTTCTGGGAGAGCACGGTGTCCTTGCCGAACACCGCCTCGTCCTTCTCCACGATCTTGTACTTGCCGCCCGAAGCCTGGATGCACGCCTTCACCGAGAGCAGGTTCTTGTACTTCAGGTCCGGCGCGATGTACTTGCCCGCCTCGCTGTAGTGCTTCGTCGGCTCCTTGCACTTGGCCGCGTCGATCGTGCGCGTGACGTCCGCGTCCTTGAACCCCGGCTTGGACGGCGCGGGAGCCGACGCCGAGGTGCCCGGGGAGGCGTTGTCGTCCGGGTCCTTGTCGCCGCCGCTCATCACGATCGCCGTGATCAGGCCGCCGACGGCCAGCAGCGCCACCGCGACCGCGCCGACGACCACGGGCGCGTTCCGCTTCCCGCCGCCCCCGGCGGACGCCCCGTGGCCCTGCGCGCCCACCGCGGGCGAGATCGTGTACGGCGGCGGGGTGTGCGGCGCGTACTGCTGCGGCGCGGTCGCGGGCGCGGGCGTGTGCGCTGAGAAGGGCGCGGCGTACGCCGCTCCAGTGGAGCCGGTGCCTGCACCGGGATAGCCGCCCTGCGCGTGCGCCTGCGGTGCCGGTGTCGGATGCGGCGCGTACGGCGACGGGGTGTGCTGCGGCTGGTACGGCTGCTGCACCGAGTGCTGCGGCGGTGCCTGGAAACCGGAGTCCACCGGCGGGAACACGGCGGAGGAGACGCCCGCCCCGCTGCCGCCCGTCGGCGCCCCCTGGACGATCACCGGGGCCCCGGTCTGCCCGGAGGCCAGCACCCGGGCGACCTCGTCGCCCATGGCGGCGGCGGTGGGGAAGCGCTCGTTCGGGTTCTTCTTCAGCGCCCGCGCCACCAGCGCGTCCATCGCCGGGGTCACCGAGCGGTTGATGGAGGACGGGGCGACCGGCTCCTCCTGTACGTGCGCGTACGCGATGGCCAGCGGCGAGTCCGCGTCGAAGGGGATCCGCCCGGTCAGCAGCTGGAACAGCATGATGCCGACCGAGTAGAGGTCGGAACGGGCGTCGACGCCGCGCCCCAGCGCCTGTTCGGGGGAGAGGTACTGGGGGGTGCCGACGACCATGCCGGTCTGTGTCATCGAGGTGACCCCCGACTGCATGGCGCGCGCGATGCCGAAGTCCATGACCTTGACCACGCCGCGCTTGTTCACCATGACGTTGCCGGGCTTGATGTCGCGGTGGACGAGGCCCATCTCGTGGCTCGTGTCCAGCGCGGCCAGCACGTCGGCCGTCACCTTCAGCGCCCGGTCCGCCGGCATCGCCCCGTACCGCCGGATGTCCTCGTCGAGCACCGAGCCGAGCGGCCGGCCCTCCACGTACTCCATGACGATGTACGGCATCACCGCGCCGCCCAGTTCGCCTTCGCCGGTATCGAATACCGAGACGATGTTCGTGTGCGACAGTTTGGCTACAGCCTGGGCCTCGCGGCGGAAGCGCTCGCGGAACGACTGCTCGCGGCCGAGGTCACTGTGCAGGGTCTTGACGGCGACCTGCCGGTCGAGCGCCGAGTCGTAGGCCAGGTACACGGAGGCCATGCCGCCTTCGCCCAGCAAGTCCCTTAGCTGGTAACGGCCACCGGCCAGAGAGCCGCCCGCGTACTGGCCCTGAGTGCCGTCCTGGCTCATGGCTGTTGCTTCCCCTCGGGATGTGTCACTACGCGTCTGGCTGAGCGCATGTCGCGCCCAGTCTGCCGGAGGGCAAGCACACGTCAAGCCGGGTACCCGATCCGTGACCACACGGGCACAGGGCGGCTTTGTCCGAACGGCGAGCGGTTCCGAGGCTGTAGCGTTCACCGGAACAGCAAAGAAGAGGACACCCGCTGAGCGGCGGCCGAGAGAGACGACGGCGAGGACTGATGGCACCCGAACCCGAGGGAAACGGCGCCGGGATGGCCGACGGTCCTGAGTACTGGGGCGCCGGCGGCCTGGTGGGAGACGGCCGTTACCGGCTGACCCACCGCCTGGGCCGAGGCGGCATGGCCGAGGTGTTCGCCGCCGAGGACGTGCGCCTGGGCCGCACCGTGGCCGTGAAGCTGCTGCGCGCGGACCTCGCCGAGGACCCGGTCTCCAAGGCCCGCTTCACGCGCGAGGCGCAGTCCGTCGCCGGGCTCAACCACCACGCCGTCGTCGCCGTGTACGACTCGGGCGAGGACCGGGTCGGTCCGAACACCGTCCCGTACATCGTGATGGAGCTGGTCGAGGGCCGCACCATCCGCGAGCTGCTGCTCAGCGCCGAGGCCCCGGGCCCCGAGCAGGCGCTCATCATCGTCTCGGGCGTCCTGGAAGCCCTCGCGTACTCGCACCAGCACGGCATCGTGCACCGCGACATCAAGCCGGCGAACGTCATCATCACCGACACCGGCGCGGTCAAGGTCATGGACTTCGGCATCGCCCGCGCCCTGCACGGCGTGCAGTCGACGATGACCCAGACCGGCATGGTCATGGGAACCCCGCAGTACCTGTCGCCCGAGCAGGCCCTCGGCAAGGCCGTGGACCACCGCTCCGACCTGTACGCGACGGGCTGCCTGCTGTACGAACTCCTCGCGCTGCGGCCCCCGTTCACCGGTGAGACCCCGCTGTCGGTGGTCTACCAGCACGTCCAGGACGCACCGATCCCGCCCTCGCACCTGCCCGAGGGCGGCTCGATCCCGCAGGAGCTCGACGGGCTCGTCATGCGTTCCCTCGCCAAGGATCCGGACGACCGGTTCCAGAGCGCCGAGGAGATGCGCGGGCTGACGCAGTACGCGCTCCGGATGCTCCACGAGCAGGGACCGAACACGGGCACCTGGAACACCGGCCCGGTGACCATGGCCCTGCCGCACGGCCGGGGCCCGGCCGCGACGACGGCCATGTCCATGGGTGGCTCCGGCGGGCACCAGCAGTACCAGGCGCACGCCACGACCTCGCAGTTCCAGCAGCCGATGGTGCCGCCGATCAACCCGGACGACGGATCGGCCTTCCCCGGCGGCGGCCAGGGCGGCCAGGGCGGCTACGACGGGTACGACGACCGCGGCAACGGCGGCCGCTGGAAGATGTGGCTCTTCGCGGTGCTCGCGATCATCGCGGTCGCGGGCGGCGTGGCGTACGCCGTCAGCAACATCGGGGGCGACGGCAAGAAGAAGGAAGAGACTCCCCGGCCCCAGACGTCCCAGAGCACGCCCGGCACCCAGCCGAGCCAGCCCGGGACCGAGGAGAACCCGCCGCCGCGCACGACGCCGGAGACCAGTAACCCCACGTACAACCAGTCGTCGCCGACGCCGACCCGCCCGCGGACGCAGAGTCCGACGCCGTCCGCGACGCCGTCCGCGACTCCCTCGGCGACACCGTCCGCGACGCCCTCCACGAAGCCGTCGGCGACGAAGTCCTCCGAGCCGCCGGTGACGAAGTCCCCCGAGCCCCCGGTGACGAAGTCCCCGGAGCCCCCGGACACCCAGACGGAGTAGTGACGGACAAGGGTCCGGCGGAATCTTCCGCCGGACCCTTCTCCGTCACCGCACTCCGTGCTGTCCCTCGGACGGGAATCCGGGCAGGTCAGAGCGCGTGCTGATACGCGCGGTCGGGATTCCCCACGAGGGAGTGCACGGTGACGAACTGGGGTTCGATCCGCATGTAGACCGGGTCGAAGAGCGAGCCGTCCACGAAATGCGGACCCGGGCCGAACAGCTCCAGTTCGGCGTTGGCCGGTTCGACGATCTGCGCGGTGCCGGTGAACTGGACCGACCACAGTCGCGGGTCCCGCGAATTGAAGTTGTCCGCGCCATAGGCCACCACACTGCCGTTGCACGCCTGGTGGTATCCGAAACCCGAGTGCATTCTCAGGACGACCTTGCCGTCCACCACGATGTGGCGGGCGAGCGCGAGGAAGGGCAGCGCGCGCATGCTGGTGGCCACCCGGCCGTACGGCACCCGGCGCAGCAGTTCGATGGCGTGGAGTTCCTCTGGGGACATGCGGTCCACTGTCCGGTACCGACACGGTGCCGGGAAAGGGGATCCCGCCCTCATGATCGGGGACGTTGGTCCCGAATGAAACCGTTTCTCGGCCGGCGGCGACCCGCGGCGGCGACCCGTCGGCGGCGCCCTGTCGGCGTCAGCGGCGCTTCTCCGCCTGCAGGCGGGCGACGTAGGCGGCGGCCTGGGAGCGCCGCTCCATGCCCAGCTTCGACAGGAGGCTGGAGACGTAGTTCTTGATCGTCTTCTCGGCCAGGTGCAGCCGTTCGCCGATGACGCGGTTCGTGAGGCCCTCGCCGATCAGGTCGAGGATCTTCCGCTCCTGGTCGGTGAGGTGGGAGAGGCGGTCGTCGCCCTTGCCGTTCTTGCCGTCGCGCAGCCGCTCCAGCACCCGGGCGGTCGCCACCGGGTCGAGCAGGGACTTGCCGGCCGCGACGTCACGCACGGCGCTGAGCAGCTCGTTCCCGCGGATCGCCTTCAGGACGTAGCCCGAGGCGCCGGCCATGATCGCGTCGAACAGCGCCTCGTCGTCCGCGAACGAGGTCAGCATCAGGCACTTGATGTCCTCGTTCGCCGAGCGCACCTCGCGGCACACCTCCACGCCGCTGCCGTCCGGCAGGCGCACGTCGAGGACGGCCACGTCAGGGCGGGTGGCGGGGATGCGGACCAGGGCGTCGGCGGCCGTACCGGCTTCGCCGACGATCTCGATGTCCTCTTCGACCGACAACAGCTCATGAACACCCCGACGCACCACTTCGTGGTCGTCCAGGAGGAATACCTTGATTTTTCCGTCTTCGCGCACGAAGTCAGTTTCACACACTCACCCCTTCCCTGCCGGAGTTACCCGGGATAACGTGCCGTTGTTCCGGCCCCCTGCAAGGCTGTGACCAGTACGTGTTCCCGGTTCCGCGTATTTACTTGGTAATCCAAGCAAAAACGCAGGTCAAACGGGGTTTCGCAGATATGCGGCGTACTGGGTAACGTGCATTGCGCAGGGCACTCGCCGGGGCACCTGTCACGCCTGAATCCCGTACCAGACGCGCACCCACCCCGTGCGCGGGTCCGGATGCAGGTGAGCCGCACTGGACCCCGGAGAACCCGGGTGCCGGACCGACGGAGGAGCACACGTGACCGTGGAGAGCACTGCCGCGCGCAAGCCGCGACGCAGCAGTGGCACCAAGCGGGCGGCAGGCGCGGCAAGCGCCCGCAAGACCGCCGCTGCCACCGCACAGACGCAGGACGCCGTACCCCAGCTCGTACAGCTGCTGACGCCCGAAGGGGACCGGGTCGACGCCTCGAACAGCGCCGAACTCGCGGAATTCGCGCCCTTCGTCGCCGACATCACCACCGAGGACCTGCGCGGGCTCTACCGCGACATGGTCCTCACCCGTCGCTTCGACGGCGAGGCCACCGCGCTCCAGCGCCAGGGCGAGCTGGGCCTGTGGGCCTCGCTCCTGGGCCAGGAGGCCGCGCAGATCGGCTCCGCGCGGGCGCTGAACGACGAGGACTACGTCTTCCCGACCTACCGGGAGCACGGCGTCGCCTGGTGCCGGGGGGTCGACCCGACCAACCTGCTCGGCATGTTCCGCGGTGTGAACCACGGCGGCTGGGACCCGACGATCAACAACTTCCACCTGTACACGATCGTCATCGGCTCGCAGACGCTGCACGCGACCGGTTACGCGATGGGCGTGGCCAAGGACGGCGCCGACTCGGCCGTCATCGCCTACTTCGGCGACGGCGCGTCCAGCCAGGGCGACGTCGCCGAGGCGTTCACGTTCTCGGCCGTCTACAACTCCCCCGTGGTGTTCTTCTGCCAGAACAACCAGTGGGCGATCTCCGAGCCCACCGAGCGCCAGATGCGCGTACCGCTCTACCAGCGCGCCCAGGGCTTCGGCTTCCCGGGCGTCCGCGTCGACGGCAACGACGTGCTGGCCTGTCTGGCCGTGACCCGCTGGGCCCTGGACCGTGCCCGCCGCGGCGAGGGTCCGACCCTGGTCGAGGCGTTCACGTACCGGATGGGCGCGCACACGACCTCCGACGACCCGACGAAGTACCGGCGGGACGAGGAGACGGCGGCCTGGGAGGCGAAGGACCCGATCCTGCGCCTGCGGACCCACCTGCTGGCCTCCGGCGGCGCCGACGAGGCGTTCTTCGCGGAGCTGGAGACCGAGAGCGAGGCGCTGGGCAAGCGCGTGCGCGAGGCCGTGCGCGCCATGCCCGACCCGGACACCATGGCGATCTTCGAGAACGTCTACGCGGACGGGCACGCGCTCGTCGACGAGGAGCGCGCGCAGTTCGCCGCCTACCTCGCGTCCTTCGAGGGTGGGGAGTGACCGCCATGGCCATCGAGAAGATGTCGCTCGCGAAGGCGCTCAACGAGTCGCTGCGCAAGGCCCTGGAGACGGACCCGAAGGTCCTCATCATGGGAGAGGACGTCGGCAAGCTCGGCGGCGTCTTCCGGATCACCGACGGACTGCAGAAGGACTTCGGCGAGGAGCGGGTCATCGACACCCCGCTCGCCGAGTCGGGCATCGTCGGCACGGCGATCGGGCTCGCGCTGCGCGGCTACCGGCCCGTCGTGGAGATCCAGTTCGACGGTTTCGTGTTCCCCGCGTACGACCAGATCGTCACGCAGCTCGCGAAGATGCACGCCCGCGCCCTGGGCAAGATCAAGATGCCGGTCGTCATCCGCATCCCGTACGCGGGCGGCATCGGCGCGGTCGAGCACCACTCGGAGTCCCCGGAGGCGCTGTTCGCGCACGTCCCCGGCCTGAAGGTGGTCTCGCCGAGCAACGCCTCGGACGGCTACTGGATGCTCCAGCAGGCGATCCTCAGCAACGACCCGGTGATCTTCTTCGAGCCGAAGCGGCGCTACTGGGACAAGGGCGAGGTCGACGTCGAGGCCATCCCGGACGCGCTGCACGCCTCCCGGGTGGCCCGCGAGGGCTCGGACATCACCCTGGCGGCCTACGGTCCCATGGTGAAGGTCTGCCTGGAGGCCGCCGCGGCGGCCGCCGAGGAGGGCAAGTCGGTCGAGGTCGTGGACCTGCGGTCGATGTCCCCGGTGGACTTCGACGGCATCCAGGCGTCGGTGGAGAAGACCCGCCGGCTCGTGGTCGTCCACGAGGCGCCGGTCTTCCTCGGCGTGGGCTCGGAGATCGCCGCCCGCATCACGGAGCGGTGCTTCTACCACCTGGAGGCGCCGGTCCTGCGCGTCGGCGGCTTCCACGCGCCGTACCCGCCGGCCCGCCTGGAGGACGAGTACCTGCCGGGCCTGGACAGGGTGCTCGACGCCGTCGACCGCTCGCTGGCGTACTGAGGAGAGCCCTGTGACGATCCGCGAATTCAAGATGCCCGATGTGGGCGAGGGCCTCACCGAGGCCGAGATCCTCAAGTGGTACGTCCAGCCGGGTGACACGGTCACCGACGGCCAGGTCGTCTGCGAGGTGGAGACGGCCAAGGCCGCCGTGGAGCTGCCGATCCCGTTCGACGGTGTCGTGCACGCCCTGCTCTTCGAGGAGGGCGTCACGGTCGACGTCGGCCAGGTGATCATCTCCGTGCGGACCGCCCCGGGCGCCGCCTCGCAGGCCCCGGTCCAGGAGGCGGCCCCGGCCGCCGCCGCGGCGGCCCCCGCCGCCGTCGAGGAGCCGGCCCCCGCGGCCCGCCAGCCCGTGCTGGTCGGGTACGGGGTCTCCACCGCCTCCACCAAGCGCCGTCCCCGCAAGGCCCCGGCGGCCACGGCCGCGCAGAACGGCACGGCGGCCCCCGCGGCGCCGGTCCCCGCTCCGGCGGCCGTCCCGGCCCAGTCGAACGGCAGCGGCAGCGCCTACGCCGCCGTGGAACGGCCCCTGGCCAAGCCGCCGGTCCGCAAGCTCGCCAAGGACCTCGGCATCGACCTGTCCTTCGTGGTGCCCACCGGGGACGGCGGGGTCGTGACCCGGGAGGACGTCCACGCGGCGGCCGCCGCGGCCATCGCCCCGCAGGCCGTGGCGCCCGCCGTGGCGACGGCTCCGGCCGTCGTGCAGGCCGTTGCCGGGGCCTCCGTCCCGGCTGCCGCCGTGGCGGTGGCGCCGGGGGCGCGGGAGACCCGTATCCCGGTCAAGGGCGTCCGCAAGGTCACCGCCCAGGCCATGGTCGGCTCGGCGTTCACCGCGCCGCACGTCACCGAGTTCATCACGCTCGACGTGACGCGCACGATGAAGCTGGTCCAGGAGCTCAAGGCCGATCCGGACCTGGCGGGGCTGCGCGTCAACCCGCTGCTCCTCATCGCCAAGGCCGTCCTGGTGGCGATCCGCCGCAACCCGGACGTCAACGCGTCCTGGGACGAGGCGGCCCAAGAGATCGTGCTCAAGCACTACGTCAACCTGGGCATCGCGGCGGCCACCCCCCGGGGGCTGATCGTCCCGAACATCAAGGACGCCCACGCCAAGACCCTCGGCGAGCTGTCGGAGTCCCTGTCCTCGCTGGTCGCCACGGCCCGCGACGGCAAGACCTCCCCGGCGGACATGCAGCAGGGCACGATCACCATCACCAACGTCGGCGTCTTCGGCGTCGACACCGGTACGCCGATCATCAATCCCGGCGAGTCCGCGATCCTCGCGGTCGGTGCGATCAAGCTCCAGCCGTGGGTCCACAAGGGCAAGGTGAAGCCCCGCCAGGTCACCACCCTGGCGCTGTCGTTCGACCACCGTCTCATCGACGGCGAGCTCGGCTCCCGCTTCCTGGCCGACATCGCGGCGGTGCTGGAGCACCCGCGCCGCCTCGTCACCTGGTCGTAGCACCCGCGGTCGGTACGCGCGCACGGCCGGTCTCCGCTCCCGGAGGCCGGCCGTCCGTGTGTCCCCCGGGCCGCGCGGGAGCCTTCCGGCACGGAGGATCATGACTGTCATGAACTGGACCGACCAGGTCGTGAACGCGAAGGGCACCTTCACGGCGAACGCCTCGCTCAAGGCGGGCCGGTTCAGCGTCTTCACGCGGGACGCCGACGGCGGCGACGGCGGCCCGCACCACTTCGCCGGGCGACTGGACAGCAGGCTCTACACGACGGTGCCGCCCGTGTACGCCCACACCTTCTACGAGCGGGTGTGAGATGACCGGTCCGGGCGAACTGCCGGAACTCCGCGCCCTGTACGGCACCGAACCGCTGCCTTCCCTCGACACCTGCGACTTCTTCCACGTCCACGTCGACGAGCGCGGATCGTCGGTGACCTTCGGCTTCGAAACCGCACGGCTGCCCCCGCACCCGGAGCCGCAGTGGGCGGCCGGGCCGTACAACACCCTGCGCTTCTGGGTGGAGTTCACCGGCGTGAGCGGCCTGCGCATGGCGGGCATCGTCGCGGAGCCGGAGCGCGGCGTCCGGATCACCGCGGCCGCCCCGGACCGCCTGGAGGTGGCCGTGACCGGCGGCAGGCGGGAGATCTCCTTCTCCGCCGAGGCATCGCGGGTCGCGCACACCAGGGTTTATCTGCGGGGGTCGCTGTAAGACGCCCGGCGGTGGCTCATGCGGGCCCCCGGCGGGGCACGGCAAACCCCTGGCCTGCGGGAACGTCCCGTGTGATCATCGCGGGATGCTCTTCCGCGCCGCCGAGGCAGACCCCGCAGACCCCGCCCGCCCCGCAGACCTGGACCGCGCCACGGCCTGGCCGGCCGGCGGTCCCGTTCCCGCGCTGACCGCCGAGAAGGTCCGGGAGGAGTTCGCCGCGCACCGGATGCGCCCCGAGTGGACCTGGCTCGCCGAGGACGCGGACGGCCGGGTCCTCGGCCGGGCCCTGTGGTGGGGCCGCGCCGACAGCGAGCGTCCGGTCGCGCTCGACTGCCTCCAGGTCCTGGCCGGCGTCCCCGACCCGGCCGCCGTGGCCGCCGGACTGCTGGAGGCCGGGCACACCGCCTTCGGCGCCCGCCCCGGCTACAACGTCTCGCTGCCGCGCGGCTGGCGGGCCGACCCGGCCATCGCCGAGGCCGTCGCCTGGCGCCGCCGGGCCGCGCGGGCCACCGGGCTGACGCGGGAGATCGAGCGGCTGCGCTACGAGTGGACCCCGGCGGCCGGCATCGCCCCGCCGACCGGGCGGCTCGTGTTCCGCGACGGCACCGACGAGGAGTTCCTGGACGTCTTCACGCGGCTCGCCGCGGGCAGCCTGGACCAGGCCACCCGCGACGAGCTGCTCGTCATGGACGCCGCGCAACTGGCCCGCGAGGACATCGCGTTCTACCTCGACTGCCCGGGCGAGCGTTCCTGGTGGCGGCTGGCGCACCTGCCCGACGGCACCCTCGCGGGCCTGGCGGTCCCGTCAGCGACCCCGTACCACCGGAACGTCGGCTATCTGGGTGTCGTACCGGAGCAGCGCGGCAACGGCCTGATCGACGAGGTCCTCGCCGAGATCACCCGCTTCCACGCGGCCGCGGGCGCCGACCGCGTCACCGCGACCACGGACACCGTCAACGTCCCGATGGCCGCGGCCTTCGACCGGGCCGGGTACGAGGTGACGGAGATCCGCCTCGTCCTGGAGGACCCGGCCCGGTGAGGCGCTGAGGCGGCGCTGAGGCGCTGAGGTGGTGAGCGCCCGCCCCGGCCGGCCGTCGAATGCGCGTACCCCGAGGCGGTACCCTCCCGGCGTGCCGATAGCCGAATTGCAGGTGTACTCCGTTGAGGAGGCCGACGTCACGGGCGGCGTGTGCGTGGTCCGGTGCGTGGGCGGGGTGGCGCGCGCCGGGCAGGTGTACGCGGCGGGCGAGCTGCGGCTCGGGCTGCGCCGCATAGAGCGGTACGGGCGGACCGTCGGCTCCTTCGACGCCGGCCACATCGCGCGCGTCCACCTCACGGGCGCCGTGGTGGCGCTGCTCAGCCGCGGACAGGTGCTGACGGCGGTGCCGCCGGACGGGCACGCGCTGGAGGTGCTGGAAGAGTGGCTGGCGACGGGTCCGCCGCTGGGCGACGAGCCCCGGCCCGGGCCCCTGCACACCCTGGCCGTGGGCCGGATGCGGGACGAGCGGGTGCCGGACGGGATCCGGTTGCGCTGGGGCCGGGTGGCCCTGGCGGCCGCCGAGCGCCGTGCGCGGGCCGAGGGCGCCGACGCGCTGGCCCGGGGGGCCGAGCGGGCGGCCGTACGGGGCTACCTGATCCGGGAGTTCGGCCCCGGTCCGGGCGGCGACCCGGCGGCCCTGTGCCGGGAGCTGCTCGCGCTGATCGACCTCACCCCGGGGGCGGCGGCCGCGGAGGCCCGTGCCTGGCGGGACCTGCCGCGCGCGCGGATCCTGCACCTGCGCCGCATCAAGAACTTGCTCCCCTGGCTGGCCGTGGCCCGCCCGCACCTCGCGGACTGCGATCCGCTGGCCGGCGCCGTCGACGCCTGGGAGGCGGTCCGGCCCCGGCTGCCGTGAGCCTGGCGGCGGCTACGGGGTGCCGGGGGTGCCGGGGCTCCGTGCGCCCGGTTCGAGGCCCAGTTCGGCCCACACCGTCTTGCCGACGACCCGGTCCGAGGCGCCCCAGCGCGCGGACAGGGCGCTCACGATGTGGAGCCCCCGGCCGTACTGCTCGTCGTCGGCGGCCCGTCGCGGTTCGGGGCGGCGCTCGCCTTTCGGATCGGTGACCGCGATGCGGAGCACCGCTCTGTGGAGGCTCAGCTCGACGCGGAGGTGCCGGTCCCGGAGCGAGCCGTGCAGCAGGGCGTTGGTGGCCAGCTCGCTCGTCAGCAGCGCCACGTCCCCGGCGATCCCGGGCTGCCCCCACGCCACCGCCAGCCAAGCGGCCCACCGCCGTGCCGCTGGGATGGAGTCCTGCCGGGGCGGATAGTTCCGTACGTCGTACCGGGCGGGCGTGGGCTCCATGGTCCGTGGCACCTCCTGTGCGGGCGGTGGCTCTGCCGGCGCCCCAGGGGCATGCCGGTGCCTTCCGCCAACTGACGCTGTGCGGTGAGTGGTTCGTCACTGACGGTAGGGGGCCATCGACTCCAGGGGCAAGAAGTCCGGGGAATATATTCCCCGGACGAGTTACGGAGGAGGTCGACTCCGGGTCGTGCGGACGGGAGACTGGGCCGGTGAACCGTGGAACACGTGAAGGTCAGGGAAACCGGGCGTCAACGGTGCTGGGGCGCCGACTGGGCGGCGAACTGCACAAGTTGCGCACGGCGGCGGACCGGACCCAGTCTCAGGCGGCCCAGGCGATCAGCGCCACGGCGACGAAGATCGTGAAGATGGAGAGCGGCTGGGTGCCGATGCGGGACCCGGACATCCGTGTGCTCTGCGAGTTCTACGGCGTGACGGATGTCCGGTTCGTGGCCGGGTTGCTCGACCTGGCCCGGTTGGACCGGGAACGCCGCAAGGTCAAGGGCTGGTGGCAACAGCTGCACTTGGTCGGCAACCTGGGCGAGTACATCGCGATGGAGGAGGTCGCCACGCGCATCCGCACGTGGCAGCTCGCCCTTGTTCCCGGCCTGCTGCAAACCCCCGAGTACATCAGGGCGTTGGGCGTCAAGTCCGAGTGGTCGCACCCCGATGAGATCGAGGTGCTGGTGACATCGAGGATCAAGCGGCAGTCGCGGCTGTGGGGCGACGATCCGCTGGAGTTCCACGCGGTGGTGTGGGAGGCGGCGCTGCGCCAGCAGATCGGCAGCCCCGAGGTGATGCGCGGGCAGCTCGACCACCTGGCCGAGATGGCCAGGCTGCCCCATGTGCACGTACAGGTACTGCCCTTCCGGGCGGGTGCGGACCACGGTTCCTCGGGCGCTTTCAACATCGTCTCGTTCGCGGATCCTGGGGCGTTGGACGTGGCCTACGTCGAGACCCTCGCGGCTAAGGTGTGGGTGGAGGGGTCGGAGAGCAACGTGGCGTTCAGTCAGGCTTTCGCCCGCGTGTCCCGTCTGAGTCTCTCGCCGCACGACTCCGTGAACCTGATCGACGCCATCAGTAAAGGTATTTAGCCCGTGGGCCAGTTCGAGTTCACAAAGTCCAGTTACAGCGGCGACAAGGCCGACTCCGAGTGCGTGGAGGTGGCCACCAACGTGGCCGGGACCGTCGGGGTGCGGGACAGCACGCGGGTGGGCGGGCCGGTCGTCCGGGTCACCGACACCGCGTGGGCGGCGTTCGCGGCGGCCGTGCGGTGACGCCGGTCACCCTGTACTGGCGGCCCGGGTGCCCGTACTGCGTCAGGCTGCGCGCGCGGCTCCGGCTCGCGCGGATCCCGTACCGGAAGGTCAACATCTGGCGGGACCCGGACGCGGCGGCGTTCGTGCGGAGCGTGGCCGACGGGAACGAGACCGTGCCGACGGTGGTCGTCGGGAACGGGCCGGCGATGGTCAACCCGTCGCTCGGCCGGATCCGCGAGGCGCTGGCCGCCGCCTGACGGAACCTCAGGTTCTCCTCTGAACGCGGGGCCGCGCGGTTCGGCCGGGCCGGGCGGCGGACATCAACCCGGTGTGGACATATACGAGACGGCCCATCTCGCGGGGGGACCGCGCCGGGTGGCCGAGGTGGCGGTGCTGGAGTTGCGCGAGGTGGGCGCCGTCACCGTGACCGGGCCCCGGGTGCGGGCCGGGCGGGACCCGGGGGATGGCGCCCACCCCGTCGAGCGGGCGGTGCTGCGGCTGTGCCCGCGCGGGAAGGCCCTGGCCGCCGTGCTGGCCGCCGTCGCCGCCGGGCCGGAAGCCGCCGGGGTCCGGCGGGTGCTGGCCGAGGCCGGGCTGCTGGGCCGGCGGCGCCCCACGGCGGCCGGGCGGCGGGTGCTCGCGGCGGCGCGGGCGGACGGGCAGTGGCCGGCGTACGTGTTCGAGGGCTGGCCGGTACCGCGGAAGCGGCGGCGCTCCACCCGGCACGCCCCGCTGGACACCGGCATGATCGGCCGCGCCCTGGACCGCATCGGCCGCACCCTGGACCGGGGCATGGACCGGGCCGACCGGGCCGACCGTGCCGAACACGGCGACCAGCCCGCCCCCTCCTGCGGGGGCGGTGGGGGCGGGGACTGAGCCGCCCGCCCGCCCGCCCGCCCGCCCGCCCGCCCGCCCGCCCGCTCGCCCGCCGCCCGGCGGAGGCCGGCCGTCCGCCCTCCCCGGCGGAGCCGGAACGGCACGCCCCCCGTGCCTCCGCGCGACCGTGCGGACCCCCTTGACGCCCCCCTCCGGGGGAGGGACGCTCCCGTGTCTCGCATCAAACGGTTGCAGCTGGGGGGCCGCTATGCCGGAGGAGTCCGTGCGGACGGTGGGGGAGCTGCGGGCGCGGCTCGTGGCCGACGGGGCGCGGTGGTCGGTCCTGGAGCACCTGGCCGACGCGGAGCCGCTGCCGCGGCCCGCGCTCGGCCTGGAGCCCGGGACGAACCTGACCACCGCCGAGGACGCGGGCACGGTCGACCTGCGCGCGCTCGTCGGCCGGGAGAGCGGCAATCCGCACCTCACCCGGCGGCGCGCCGCGCACGGCCTGCTGCCCGGTGCGGCGGCCGTGGCGGCCCGGCCCGCGGCCGTGGACTGGCGGGGCCGCTGGGGATGGCCCTGGATCACCAAGGTGAAGGACCAGAACCCCTGCGGCTCCTGCTGGGCCTTCGGCGCGGCCGGGCTGGTGGAGTCGATGGCCCGGATCGAGCACTGCGTCTGGGCCGAGCGCTCCGAAGGGGACGTGCACGACGGGCTCAAGTGCACCTGCGGGCAGGGCGGCAACCCGGAAACGGCCCTGGACTGGGTCAAGGCCAACGGCGGTCTCGCCGACCCGGACTGCTGGCCGTACAGCACCCCGCCCCCGGGCCTGCCCGCCGCCCGCCGCGACGCCTGGCGGGCCGAGTACACGCCGAGCTGGGACCGGTCGGGAAGGACCGTACGGATCACCGACTACGTCCGGCTCGGCGACGTGGAGCAGCAGAAGGTCTGGCTGGACACGGTGGGCCCGCTGACGGCCTGCCTCGACGTGTACGACGACTTCTTCGCCCTCGGCTCCGGCGTCTACCACCACGCGGCCGGGCCGTACGCGGGCGGGCACTGCGTGCTGATCGTCGGCTACGACGACGCGGCCGGCTGCTGGCTGTTCAAGAACTCGTGGGGCACGGGCTACCACGTCGGCGGCTACGGCCGGATCGCCTACGGCGAGGTCAGCATCGACCACTGGGCCAAGTGCGGCCTGCGCGGCACCAACACCGACCCGTGGAGCAAGCGCCGCCTGCACGCCGGCAACGTCTACGAGAGCGGCAACGGCCGCGCCCACCGCAACTTCGAGCTCCTCGCCACCACGGCCGGCGGCCGTCTCCAGCACTGGTGGCGCGAGGGCGACGCGCCGTTCGCCTGGACCCGCGCCGAGGTCTTCGCGCACGACGCCTCCGGGCAGCCCGCCTTCACCGGCAGCACCTACAACCGCAACATGGAGTCCCTGCACGTCACCACGGGCGGGCGGCTGCGTCACTGGTACTTCGAGCAGTCCGCCCGCGTCTGGCGCGACGGCGGCGCCTTCGGGCCGGGGGACGCGGCGCTCGGCGCCACCCCCGCGTTCATCCAGAGCGACTACGGCAAGCCGGGCAACTTCGAGGCCGTGGTCCGCACCGCCGACGGCCGGCTGAACCACTGGTGGCGGCTCAACGGCGCCCCCTGGTCGTGGCACGACGGCGGCCGCTTCGCCTCCGGCATCGCCCACCACGGCCCCGCCCTGGTCCAGACCCGCTCCCGGCGCCTGGACCTGGTCGCCGCCCGGACCGACGGCCGGATGCAGCTGTGGTGGCGCGACGACGCCAACGGCTTCGCCTGGCGGCCCGGGGAGGTCTTCGGAGCCGAGGCCGTGTCGGCGCCCTGCCTGATCGAGGGACAGTACGGGGCCGCCGACGAGGACACCGCCGGGAACTACGAGCTGTGCGTGGCCGTCGCCGGCGGGCGGGTGGAGCACTGGTGGCGCGGCAACGCCTCCGGCTCGGCCTGGAGCCGCGGCGCGGTCTTCGGGCACGACGTGCTCGCGGTCACCGGGATGCTCCAGGGCAGTTTCGGGTTCAACCTGGAAGTCGTCGCCCTGCGCACCGACCGCCTGCTCCAGCACTACTGGCGGGACGGCGCGGGGTGGCACGAGGGGGCCGTCATCGGCCCCGTCTGAGGCGCGAGGCGCGGGAAGGAGCCCGGTGGAGGTACGGAGCATCGTGCTGGGCCCCGGAGAGGCGTACGAGCTGCGGCTCACCGGGCGCGGGGCGCGCGGGTACGTGTGGACCTGGCAGGTCACGGGCGACGCCGACACGGTGACGGTCACGGAGGGCGCGCCCGCCCCGGCCTCGGAGCCCGCCCCCGCGCCGCCCGCCCCCGGCGCCGCGGTGGAGCGGTCGTACGTCGTACGGGGCCGCCCGCCCGGGGGCCGGGCCCGCGTCCGCTTCGCGCAGGTGCGGCCGGCGTACCCGCAGGAGGCCCCGTACGACGAGTTCGTGCTGGACGTGGAGGTCAGCGCCGGCCGCTGAGCAGCCGGGGAAACGGGGGTGAGCGGGATGCCGGCCATGAGTCCGGCGTCCCGCGGGAGCGGGCCCGCACGTCGTGCGGGCGGAGGAAGGCCCGGTCCACATCCTGGACCGGGCTCCGGCTTGCACCCCTGTTGTATCTATGCTGTGCGCATGCCAGCCGCCAGCAGTACCCTCACCGCCGCCGACCGTGTCTACCGGCACGTCAAGGAAGGCGTGCTCGACCGGCACTACGAGGGCGGCACCCTCCTTACCGAGGGCGAACTCGCCGACGCCGTGGGGGTGTCCCGCACGCCGGTCCGCGAGGCGCTGCTGCGTCTGGAGACCGAGGGGCTGCTGAAGCTGTACCCGAAGAAGGGCGCCCTGGTCCTGCCGGTCTCCGTGCAGGAGATCACCGACGTGCTCGAAACCCGGCTGCTGGTCGAGGAGTTCACCGTACGCCGGGCCGTGCCCGCGCCCCCCGGGCTGCTGGACCGCCTCGCCGCGCTGTTGGAGGAGCACCGCCGGCACGCCGCCTCGGGGGACCTCCCCGCGCTGATGGCCGCCGACCGGGGCTTCCACGCCGAGATCGTGCGCAGCGCCGGCAACCAGATCCTGTGCCGCCTCTACGACCAGCTCCGCGACCGGCAGCTGCGGATGGGCGTGGCCCTGCTGCACGCCCACCCCGAACGGGTGGAACGCACCCTGGCCGAGCACGCCGAGATCCTCGACGCGCTGCGGTCCGGGGACGCGGACACGGCCGCCGCGGCCGTCCGCGGGCACATCGGCCGCGTCGAAGCCCTGGTGCGGGGGCCGGGCCGATGAGCGCCGGACCGATGAGCCCCGGGCCGGTGAGCGCCGGACCGGTGAGCCCCGGGGCGATGCGCCCCGTGCCGGTCGTGAAGGACCCCCCGGGCGGGCGCCGGGCCGTCGCCGTCTGGTCCATCGGCGTCGCCGTGTACTTCGTTGCGGTGATCTTCCGTACCAGCCTGGGCGTGGCCGGACTCGACGCCGCCGACCGCTTCCACGTCAACGCCTCGGCGCTGTCCGCCTTCTCCCTCCTCCAGCTGCTGGTCTACGCGGGCATGCAGATACCCGTCGGCCTGATGGTGGACCGGCTCGGCACCAAGAAGGTGCTGACGCTGGGCGCCGTCCTGTTCACCGCCGGGCAGCTCGGCTTCGCGCTGTCCCCGTCGTACGGGATGGCCCTCGCCGCCCGTGCCCTGCTGGGCTGTGGCGACGCCATGACCTTCATCTCCGTGCTGCGGCTGGGCACCCGCTGGTTCCCGGCCCGGAGGGCGCCGCTGATGGCGCAGCTCGCCGGGCTCGTCGGCATGGCGGGCAACCTGGTCTCCACGCTGGTGCTGGCGCCCGTGCTGCACGGCGTCGGCTGGGTCGCGGCGTTCGCGGGCAGCGCGGTGGCGGGGCTGGTCGTCCTGGTGCCGCTGACGCTGTTCCTGCGGGACCACCCGGAGGGGTTCGGGCCGCCGCCGCGGGAGCGCGAACGCGACCGGGAGCCGGGGAAGGGCGCGGGGACCGGCGGGGGGTACGTGCGCCGCCAGATCACCGAGTCCTGGCGGGAGCCCGGCACCCGGCTCGGCCTGTGGGTGCACTTCACCACGCAGTTCCCGGCGATGGTGTTCCTGCTGCTGTGGGGCATGCCGTTCCTCGTGGAGGCGCAGGGGCTGTCGCGGACCACCGCGGGCGGGCTGCTGACGCTCGTCGTCGCCTCGAACATGGCGCTCGGGCTGCTTTACGGGCAACTCGTCGGCCGCCGCCAGTCCGCGCGGCTCCCCCTCGCCCTCGGCACGGTCGGGCTGACCGCCTCGCTGTGGGCCGCCGTCCTCGTCTACCCCGGCGACCGGGCCCCGATGTGGCTGCTCGTCACGCTCTGCCTGGTGCTGGGCACCTGCGGGCCGGCCTCGATGATCGGCTTCGACTTCGCGCGTCCGGCCAACCCGGCGGAACGCCAGGGCACCGCGTCCGGCATCACGAACATGGGCGGCTTCATCGCCACGATGACCACCCTGCTGGCCGTGGGGGTCCTGCTGGACGCCACCGGCGACAACTACCGCATCGCCTTCTCGACCGTGTTCGCCCTGGAGGCCCTGGGCGTCACCCGGATCCTCCGGCTCCGCGGCCGCGCGCTCGCCCGCGAACGGGAGCTGCGCGCACCGGCGCCCGTCCCGGCCGGCACCGCCCCCGCGGAGCCGGCGCGGGCGGCTACGGGGTGACGGAGAACCGCGTCAGGATCGCGTCCGCCAGCTCCGCGTCGCCCTCCACCTTCACCCGGTCGGCGACCGTGTGCGCCCGCACCCGGCCCGCCGCCAGCCGTACGTACGTCTCCCAGTCCAGGGTCAGCGTCACGGCCGGGCCCAGCGAGGGCGCCTTGTCCAGCGTGCCGCGGCCCGCCGCGTCGACCCGTACCGTCCGCATGAACTCCAGCTGCCCGTGCACGTCGAGCACGACGGCCGAGTTGGCGGGGGCGCCGGCCGTCTTCGCGACGACCTTCGCCAGCCCGGCCAGGAGCATGTCCCGCGCGACGTACGCGCCCGGCGCGTCCCAGTTCCCGGGGACGCCCAGCGCCTGGCGCAGGTCCTGCTCGTGCACCCACACGTCGAAGGCGCGCATCCGCAGCGCCTGCTCCAGCGTCACCTGCTCCCCGAGCGGCCCCCGCACCATCGTGGCCGGATCCCGCTTCTCGTTCCGCAGCTGCCGCATGCGCCGGATGACGGTGTACTCCAGCTCCGAGGTCATCTCCGGCGCGGTGTGGTGGCGCCGTACGTCGACCTGCACCTCCATGTACCGGGTGAACTCGTCGACCACGTGCCGCAGGTCCCGCGCCACGGTGTGGATCGGCCGCGGGTCCCCGAGCTGCTCGCATTCGATGCCGATGATGTGTGACACCACGTCACGGACCGACCAGCCGGGGCACGGCGTCGCCCGGTTCCACTCGCGCTCCGGCAGCGGGAGGACCAGCTCGGATATCGCCTCGATGGAATGCGTCCACGCGTCGGCATAGGGCTGAAGGCTGGGATGGACGGTCAACGGGACCCCTCGCGGTGCTGTTCAGTGGCGCGTTTTTGGAAGCTGTGGGCTTGGTTTCCAAAACTACGCTGCCGGTGAGCACCCCGGCAGTGCTTTCGTGTGACGATCGTAGGCCCGAGTTGACGGCTTGAATGCCAGGACGGTGGTAGTGTGCGCGCCTCGCTGATCCAAATCGCGGTGAACGACGGTGAGTCGGTGACTTCCCGGCGGTCCCGGGTGGCCGACCTCGTACGGGAGCAGGCGGGTTCCGACCTCGTCGTGCTGCCCGAACTGTGGACCGTGGGCGCCTTCGCCTACGAGCAGTTCGAGACCGAGGCCGAGCCGCTGGACGGCCCGACCTTCGCGGCCATGTCCAAGGCGGCGAGCGACGCCGGAGTATGGCTCCACGCGGGCTCGGTCGTGGAACGGGCGGGCGACGGCTCGCTCTACAACACCGCCCTGGTGATCTCCCCGGCGGGCGAGCTGGCCGCCACGTACCGCAAGATCCACCGGTTCGGCTTCGACCAGGGCGAGGCCGTGCTCATGGCGCCGGGCGACTCCCTGACCACGGTGGTCCTGCCGGAGCAGACCCTCGGCATCGCCACCTGTTACGACCTGCGCTTCCCGGAGCTGTTCCGCGGCCTGGTCGACGCCGGGGCCACGACGCTGGTCGTCGCGGCGGGCTGGCCGGCCCGCCGCCGTTCGCACTGGACCCTGCTCAGCCGGGCCCGGGCGGTGGAGGACCAGGCGTACGTACTGGCCTGCGGCCTCGCCGGCACGCACGCGGGGGTCGAGCAGGCCGGGCACAGCCTGGTGGTGGACCCGTGGGGCGAGGTCCTGGCGGAGGCGGGGCCGGGCGAGGACGTCCTGACGGTGGACCTGGACCCGGCGAAGGTCGCGGAGACCCGCGACCAGTTCCCCGCCCTGAAGGACCGTCGCCTGCCCCACTGACGCCTGTGGCCCCGGCCCGGGGGCGGAGCCGGGGCCGACGGCGGGACGCGGGCGGCGCGGGCGCACCGGGCCCGTCAGGCCCCGTCGTCCCGTTCCTTCTCCGCCATGCGGATCACGCACACCGCCACCGCGATCAGCAGCGCCGCGTCCGCGTCCTCCCGGATCACGTCGACCGCGTAGGTCTCGCGCACCCGGTACCACTGCCGCGAGACCGGCGCGAGCAGCTCACCCTCGTACTCGACCTTGAACTCCCGGTCCAGGATCCGCCCGCTGACGTCCAGCTCCGTGCCCTCGACCAGGGTCACGCGGAAGTGGTTGCGCAGCAGTGAGAACCGCTTCCTGCGGATCACCGCGAGCCGTTCCCCGTCCCGCTCCAGGGTCATCGCGTCGCGGAAGGAGAACAGCTTCTCCCGCAGGGTGATCAGGATCTGCCCGTCCGGGTCCTTGAGCTCCAGCTTGTCCTTGACCCGCAGCGCCTTCCCGTCGACGAGGAAGGCGTGGCGGCCGTCCTCGTCCTCGATCCAGTAGTCGTCGCCGAGGGCCAGCATTTTGTCCCGTACGAGGTATTTCATGCGCTGATCCGTGCCCGCGATAGGTTGCTGTCATGCCTCTGCTCTACGTGACCGACCTGGCGTACCCGGCGCGCGGCCGCCGGTACTGCGACGAGGACATATTCCTCACCTCCCGGCTGCGCGCCCACTTCGACGTGGCCCTGTGCCATCCGGGGGACGCCCGCGCCCTGATGTCCGGCTTCGACGCGGTGGTCGTCCGCAACAGCGGCCCGGTCCTGCACTACCAGGAGGCGTACGACGCCTTCCGGGCCGCCGCGCTCGCCGCCGGGACGCCCGTCTACAACCCGCTCACCGGCCGCGGCGACATGGCCGGCAAGCAGTACCTCCTCGACCTGACGGCCGCCGGCTACCCCGTGATCCCGACGGTCGACGACCCCGCCCGCGTCGGCGAGCTGCCGCGGGCGGCCGAGTACGCGGTCAAGCCCAAGCAGGGCGCCGACTCCATCGGCCTCACCTTCACCGCGACCCCGCGGGGCCCGGCGGGCGAGATCCTCATCCAGCCGCGCATCGACTTCGCGTACGAGGTGTCCTTCTACTTCGTCGACGACGCCTTCCAGTACGCCCTGTACGCCCCCGACCCGGCCCGCCGCTGGGAGCTGACCCCCTACGAACCGACCGCGGCGGACCTGGACTTCGCCCGCGCGTTCATCGCCTGGAACACTCTGGACCACGGCATCCAGCGGGTGGACGCCTGCCGGGCGCCGTCGGGCGAACTGCTGCTGGTGGAGCTGGAGGACCTCAACCCCTACCTCTCGCTCGACCTGCTCCCCGAACCGGTCCGGGACTCCTTCGTCGCGGCCTTCGCCCGCTCCCTCCACACCTTCGGAGCCTGACCCCGACCACCGCCGCTGCGCCTAGAGCCCGCTGGTGTCCAGGTCGATCCCGAACGGCTCGGGCAGCCGTACGGCCGTCCCGAACGGGTGCGGCCCGTCGACCTTCGTGTACCCGAGCCGCCCGGGGCCGGCGAACAGCGTGACGGTCTTCTCCGCCCGGTCGACCAGGAGGTACAGCGGGGCACCGTACTCGGCGTACCGCTTGCGCTTCACGACGCGGTCGGTCTCGGCGTCGGACTCGGAGGTGATCTCGACGATGAGCAGGGTCTGGTCGGGGACCAGCGCCCCGCCTCCCTTGGCCAGTTCCTTCGGCGCCACGGCGAGATCCGGGACATACCAGTTCGGCGAATCGGGCAGATCGAGGTTGCCCGACCCGGTGACGCAGTCCAGCTCCTTGACGCGCGGCCTGATCTGGTCACGGATCTCCTCGGCTGCGTTCTCGTGATCCCAACTCGGCGTCACGTGAGAGACGACTCCTTCAACGATCTCGGTCCGGTCCCCGAGGAAGTGCTGGATGACGTACTTCAGGGCACGCTCGGGATCGATGCCCTCGCTGTAGTCGCGCGCGGTGGTCATGGTCCGGGTCCCTCCTTGGCTTCCTGCCGCCAGGCTCGCACGGGGCGCCGCCGCGCGTCGTCACCCCTGCGGGTGGAGTCGGGGCCGGGGCGGGGGCCGCCGTACGCGCGTGATCCGGTGTTCACACCCGGATGGCAAGCTTGAAGGATGAACGATGCTGTCCCGGCGCCCACCCCCGCGCCCGCGCCCGCACCCCGCCGTGCCCGTGTCCGTGCCCCCGAGCTGATCGGCAAGGGCGGCTGGCTGAACACCGGTGGCACGCCCTACACCCTCGCTGACCTGCGAGGACGGATTGTCATTCTCGATTTCTGGACCTTTTGCTGCATCAACTGCCTCCACGTCCTCGATGAGCTCCGCGAGCTGGAGGAGAAGCACCGCGACACCGTCGTGATCATCGGTGTGCACTCGCCGAAGTTCGTGCACGAGGCCGAGCACGCCGCCGTCGTCGACGCCGTCGAGCGGTACGAGGTGCACCACCCCGTGCTGGACGACCCCGAGCTGGCCACCTGGAAGCAGTACGCCGTGCGGGCCTGGCCCACGCTCGTCGTGATCGACCCCGAGGGGTACGTCGTCGCCCAGCACGCCGGCGAGGGGCACGCGCACGCCATCGCGCGGCTCGTCGAGGAGCTGGAGGCCGAGCACGGGGCCAAGGGGACGCTGCGGCGCGGGGACGGGCCGTACGTGGCACCCGAGCCGGTGGCGAGCGACCTGCGGTTCCCCGGGAAGGCGCTGCTGCTGCCCTCCGGGAACTTCCTCGTGTCCGACTCGACCCGGCACCAGCTGGTCGAGCTGGCCGCCGACGGGGAGCGCGTCGTACGCCGTGTCGGCAGCGGCGAGCGCGGGTTCGGCCCCGACGCCTTCAGCGAGCCGCAGGGGCTGGCGCTGCTGCCCGACGGGACCGTCGTCGTCGCCGACACCGTCAACCACGCGCTGCGCCGCTTCGACCCCGCCACGGGGGCCGTGGAGACCGTCGCCGGAACCGGACGCCAGTGGTGGCAGGGCTCGCCGGCCTCCGGGCCGGCGCTGGACGTGGACCTGTCCTCGCCGTGGGACGTCGCCTGGTGGCGGGGCCGGGTGTGGATCGCCATGGCCGGCGTCCACCAGCTGTGGACCTGGGACCCGGAGACCGGCACGGTCGCGGTCGCGGCCGGCACGACCAACGAGGGCCTGCACGACGGTCCCGCCGCCGAGGCGTGGTTCGCGCAGCCGTCCGGGCTCGCGGCCGCCGGGGACCGGCTGTGGGTCGCCGACTCCGAGACCAGCGCGCTGCGGTACGTCCACCCCGTCGACGGGGACGGCGGCGGGGACGGCGGCGGGGACGGCGGCGGCTACGCCGTCACCACCGCCGTCGGCACCGGACTGTTCGACTTCGGGCACCGGGACGGCGACGCCGCGCAGGCGCTGCTCCAGCACCCGCTGGGCGTGACGGCCCTGCCCGACGGCTCCGTCGCGGTCTGCGACACGTACAACCACGCGCTGCGCCGCTACGACCCCGCCACCGGCGAGGTCACCACCCTGGCGACGGATCTGCGCGAGCCGAGCGACGCCGTCCTCGTCGGCGGGGACATCGTCGTCGTCGAGTCGGCCCGGCACCGGCTGACCCGGCTGCGGCTCCCCGAGGAGGCCGTACGGGTCGACGCCGTCGCCCACCGTACGCAGCGGGCCGCGACCGAGGTGGCCCCCGGCACGCTCCGCCTCGACGTGGTCTTCCAGGCCCCGGCCGGGCAGAAGCTCGACACCCGCTACGGGCCGTCCACCCGCCTGCTGGTCTCCTCGACCCCGCCCGGGCTGCTGGCGGGCGGCGAGGGGGCCGGGACGGACCTGTTCCGGGAGCTGGAGCTGAATCCGGAGGTCACCGAGGGCGTCCTGCACGTGTCCGCGATGGCGGCTTCCTGCGACGACGACCCGGCCAACGAGTACCCGGCCTGCCACGTCCACCAGCAGGACTGGGGCGTCCCGGTGACGGTCGCCCCCGGCGGGACGACCCGCCTCCCGCTCGTCCTCGCCGGCATGGACGACGACGCGTAGCCGGATCGACGGCCCCTACGACGCAACCCCGCCCCGGACTCGGCGTCCGGGGCGGGGTTGCGTCCTGGGTGAGGGGGCGGGGGACCTCAGCCCTCCAGGAAGGCCACCAGGGCGTTCGCCAGGAGGAACGGGTCGTCCGCGCCGCACAGTTCGCGGGCGCTGTGCATCGAGAGGATCGCCACGCCGATGTCCACCGTCTGGATGCCGTGCCGGGCGGCCGTGATCGGGCCGATCGTCGTGCCGCACGGCATGGAGTTGTTGGAGACGAACGCCTGCCACGGCACGCCGGCCCGCTCGCAGGCGCTCGCGAACACCGCGCGCCCACTGCCGTCCGTCGCATAGCGCTGGTTGACGTTGACCTTGAGGATCGGGCCGCCGTTGGCGCGCGGGTGGTGCGACGGGTCGTGCCGCTCCGCGTAGTTGGGGTGCACGGCGTGCCCGGTGTCCGAGGAGAGACAGATGGTGCCGGCGAAGGCCCGGGCACGGTCCTCGTAGGTGCCGCCGCGGGAGAAGACGGAACGTTCCAGCACATTCCCCAGCAGGGGGCCGTCGGCGCCCGTGTCCGACTGCGAGCCGTTCTCCTCGTGGTCGAAGGCGGCCAGCACCGGGATGTGGTCGAGCGCCTCGGCGGTGGAGACGGCGGCGAGCGCGGCGACGCCCGCGTGCACGGACAGCAGGTTGTCCATGCGCGGCCCGGCGAGCAGTTCGCGGTCGCGGCCGAGGTAGGAGGGCGGCTCGATCGAGTGGACCATCAGGTCCCAGCCGGCCACCGAGCCCTGCGGCAGGCCCTCTTCCTCCTCCAGGAAGGCGATGAGGTCGCCCTCCTGGACCTCGCCCAGGCCCCAGATCGGCTGCATGTGCCGCTGCTTGTCCAGCTTGAGGCCGTCGGTGTTCACCGACCGGTCCAGGTGCACGGCGAGCTGCGGGACGCGCAGCAGCGCGCGGTCCACGTTCACCAGGCGCTCGGTGCCGTCCCGCAGGGTCAGCCGGCCGGCCAGGCCCAGGTCCCGGTCCAGCCAGGTGTTGAGCAGCGTGCCGCCGTAGATCTCGACGGCGATCTGCCGCCAGCCCTGCGAGCCGGTGTCGGGGAGCGGCTTGACCCGCAGGTTGGGCGAGTCGGTGTGCGCGCCGACGATCCGGAACGGGGTGTGCGCGGCCGCGCCTTCCGGGACGTACCAGGCGATGAGCGCGCCGCCGCGGAGCACGAACTTGCCCCCGGTGCTCGCATCCCAGGCGTCCGTTTCCGACAACTGCCTGAAGCCTGCCTTTTCCAGCCGCTCGGCCGCGTTGGCCACGGCGTGGTACGGCGACGGACTGGCCGTCAGGAAGGTCATCAGATCGTCGGTGTGGCCGCGGTCGAAGCGGGCGGGAGAGCTCATGTGGTTCACCTTAACGACGGTCGTGTTCGCCATGGCCGGACTGCGGCTGATAGCCGAGAGGTCGGGGGCCGCGGGGTGTGTGATCTGCGGTCCCTTCGGTTCTCAGCCCGGCGGGCGCTCGAATCTGCGCTGGAGCTGCCTGCGCTCGCCCCGGCGGATGCGCGGGAGCATCTCCGGGGTCTGCGCGGAGCGCTGTGCGCGTCTCTTGCGTCCGGCGCAGAAGATACAGCCCTCGCCGGGGGGCGCGTCGGGGTCGATGGGGGCCCCGGGGTGTTCGGAGCACCCCGAGGCGTTGCGGGGCCGGGACAGTTCGCGGGCGACGATGAAGGCGCGGTGCAGGTCGTCGGCGATGCGGACGAAGTCCTCGGCGGGGGAGGAGAGGCTCAGGTGGAAGCGCTGGTCCTCGACGGTGCGCAGGCAGGTGCGCAGCACGGTGAGGGTGTACGGGGGGTCCGGCACGGGGTAGCCCAGGCGCCGCTGTTCCCCGGCGGGCGGGGGCGGGGCGCCGGGGCGGCCGCCGCGGCCGCGCAGCCCGAGTCGCCGCCGGTCGTTGCAGATGAGGCAGCGGCCCCATCCGTCGGGGGCTTCGGGGTCGAGGGCGCCGTTGGGGTGCTCGGAGCAGCCGGTGTAGCTCTTGGCGGGTGCCAGCCCGCCGGCGGTCTGGAAGGCCACGTACAGGGCGTCGGCGATCCCGTCGTACTCGGCGGGGTGCGCGCCGTCGTACAGCTCGCGGAGGTGGTCGCCGAGGCTGCCCAGGCTCGCCTGCAGCTCCTTGAGGGCGTACGGCCGCCCGGTGGGGACGGAGTACCCCCTGCTGCCGTGCTGATCCTGTGGACTCATGTCTACGAGCGTCCCATGAACGACCGACAACGGGGAAAGCCGGTGCCCCGGAAGCCGTTCCCGCGCGCTCGGGCGGTCCGCGGGCCGGTGTCCGGGAGTACACCAGCGGCCGGGCCCCTGGTGAGGGGACCCGGCCGCTGTGCGTACACCGCGTACGTGTGTGGGGCTGCCTAGAAGGCGGCCTCGTCGAGCTCCATGAGGGAGTTGTCGACGACCTCGGCCAGCTGGCGCTGGACCGAGACGCCCGGCAGGACCTGCGCGGCGAAGAACTTCGCGGCGGCGATCTTGCCGGTGTAGAACGGCACGTCCTTGGCGGAGGCCGTGGGGAGCTTCTCGGCGGCCACGGCCGCGCCCTTGAGCAGCAGGTATCCGACGACGACGTCGCCGGAGGCCATCAGCAGGCGGGTGGTGTTCTGGCCGACCTTGTAGATGTTCTTGACGTCCTCGCCGGTGGCGGTGAGGTCGACGATCATCGCGCCGACGATGGCCTCCAGGTCGACGGCGGCCTTGGCGAGCGCGTCGCGGGCGCCGGCCAGCTCCTCGCCGCCGACGGCCTCGGCCAGGAACTTCTTGATCGTCTCGGAGAGGATGTTCAGGGAGGCGCCCTGGTCGCGGACGATCTTCCGGAAGAAGAAGTCCTGGCCCTGGATGGCCGTGGTGCCCTCGTAGAGGGTGTCGATCTTGGCGTCGCGGATGTACTGCTCGATCGGGTACTCCTGCAGGTAGCCGGAGCCGCCGAAGGTCTGCAGGGACTGGGCGAGCTGCTCGTAGGACTTCTCCGAGCCGTAGCCCTTCACGATCGGCAGGAGCAGGTCGTTGAGGCCGATCTCGGCGGAGGCGTCCTCGCCGTTCGCCTGCTTGAGCTGGATCTCGTCCTGGACGGAGGCGGTGTAGAGCACGAGGGCGCGCATGCCCTCGGCGTACGCCTTCTGCGTCATGAGCGAGCGGCGCACGTCGGGGTGGTGCGTGATGGTGACCTTGGGCGCGGTCTTGTCCATGAAGTTGGCCAGGTCCGGACCCTGCACGCGCTCCTTGGCGTACTCCAGCGCGCTGAGGTAGCCGGTGGAGAGGGTGGCGATGGCCTTCGTGCCGACCATCATCCGGGCGAACTCGATGATCATGAACATCTGGCGGATGCCGTCGTGCTTGTCACCGATCAGCCAGCCCTTGGCGGGGTGCTGGTCGCCGAAGGTCATCTCGCACGTGTTGGACGCCTTGAGGCCCATCTTGTGCTCGACGTTCGTGGCGTAGACGCCATTGCGCTCGCCCAGCTCGCCGGTCTCCCAGTCGAAGTGGAACTTGGGGACGAGGAAGAGGGACAGGCCCTTGGTGCCGGGGCCGTGGCCCTCGGGGCGCGCGAGGACGTAGTGGAGGATGTTCTCCTCCATGTCGTGCTCGCCGGAGGTGATGAAGCGCTTGACGCCCTCGATGTGCCAGGAGCCGTCCGCCTGCTCGACCGCCTTGGTGCGGCCGGCGCCGACGTCCGAGCCGGCGTCCGGCTCGGTGAGGACCATGGTGGAGCCCCAGCGCTTCTCGACGGCGATCTCGGCGACCTTCTTCTGCGCCTCGTTGCCCTCTTCGTAGAGGATGCCGGCGAAGGCCGGACCGGAGGAGTACATCCACACGGCCGGGTTCGCGCCGAGGATCGTCTCGGCGAACGCCCAGATCAGGGAGCGGGGCGAGGTGGTGCCGCCGATCTCCTCGGGCAGGCCCAGACGCCAGTACTCGGAGTCCATGAAGGCTTTGTAGCTCTTCTTGAAGGACGCCGGGACGGGCGCGGTGTTCGTGGCCGGGTCGAAGACCGGCGGGTTGCGGTCGGCGTCCTCGAAGGAGGCGGCCAGCTCGTTCTCGGAGAGCTTGGTCATCTCGCTGAGGATGGTCTTGGCGGTGTCGGTGTCCATCTCGCCGAACGGGCCGGTGCCGTACAGCTTGTCGCGGCCGAGCACCTCGAAGAGGTTGAACTCGATGTCGCGGAGATTCGACTTGTAGTGCCCCATGGCGACGGCTCCGTTAAGGCTCGGTGAGACAGATTCCTCGTACATACCAATCGGTAACCTCATCATGCTACCCACCGGTAATAAGGACAACCCTTACCTGGCGACTGTGACCAGCATCAAGCCAGGAGAACCGCGCCGCCGCCGGAAGTCCAGGCCCGGGGAGCGGACCGCATACGAATTTCCGGCGACGCGGGCCCATGCCCGGCGCCGCGCGGGACTCTGCCCGTCCGGCCCGGGGACTGCGCCCGCCCGGCCCCGGGTCTCGGCCCGTCCGTCCCGGGGCCTGCGCTCCTGCGTCCCGGGGCGTCGGCCCGTCCGTCCCGGCGGCTACGGGTGGTCCAGCTCGGCCCACACGGTCTTGCCGGGCGGCGCGGGGCGTACGCCCCACCGGGCGGCGACGGCGTCGACCACCGCCAGGCCGCGGCCGCCCTCCTCGCCGTCCTGGGCCAGGCGCGGGACGGGCCACAGCCGGGGGTCGGGGTCGCCGACCTCCAGGCGGGTGCGGCCCTCGGCCGTACGGGTGACGGCGAGGGACACGGGGGTGCCCGCGCCGACGTGCAGGACGACGTTGCCGACCAGCTCGCTCACGCACAGCTGGAGGTCGTCGCAGGGTCCGCCGACGTGCGCCCGCACGGCCCGCCGCAGCCCGGCCAGCTCCTGCGGCAGCGCGAGCGCGGAGGCGTGGAACGGCCTCACCGCCCGGGAGCCCGGTTCGGCACGGAGGCGATCCGGAGCGCGGTGTTCGGGTTGCAGTTGCCGAGGCTGATCAGGGGCGGGGTGGGATGGCTCCCGGCGTACGAGGGGAGGTGCAGGTCGAGGGAGGGCAGGGTGATCCCGTGCGCGGCGAGCGCGCCGCGCAGCTCGGTGAGCGCCGCGATCGATACGCGGTCGCCAGTGGGGTTGCTCATGGGGCTCCGTTCGTGTAGCCGAGTGTGACGAACCCCTCACAGGCTGGCGTCGTGGTGCGTACCGTGGGAAGGGTTTCCGGCTCCACGACGCGAAGTGTGGAAGGCAGGCCCCAGCGATGGCCGCACGCAAGGACATTGACGGTTCGGAGAGCGTTCCGGCCTTCTACGGCAAGGAGCTGCGGTGGCGGCGCGAGGCGGCGGGCCTGACGCTCCAGCAGGCGGTGGAAGGCAGCTTCTACGCGCCGGCTACTTGAGCGAGATCGAGCGGGGGAAGCGGCGCATGCCGGAGGAGCTGGCCCGGCACGTGGACCAGGTGCTGGGTACCGACGGCTTCTTCGGGCGCCGCTGTCAGGAAGTGCGCGAGGCGCGGACCATCGGCCAGGCCAAGTACGCCGAGAGGGTGCTGGAGGCCGAGAAGTTCGCAGAGACCATTGACGAGTGGTGCCCGACCGTCTTCCCGGGCGTGCTGCAAACCGAGCCGTACACGCGGGCTCTCTTCCGAGCGGAACGCCCCCTGGAACCGCAGGCGGAGACCGATGAGAAGGTCAACGCCCGACTGGCCCGAGCCCGACTCTTCGAGGACGAGCGGAGGGCGACGGAATACTGGGTCATCCTGCACGAATCGATGCTTCGGCTGCCGGTCCTGCCGCCTGCGGGGATGGCGGAACAGCTCGACCGTGTCGCGGCCTTGAGCAGGCGCCGGAGGATCGTTCCACAGGTTCTCCCGTGGAACGCCGGAGCGCACCCTTTCACGGCCGCCGGTACCCTCCTGATCCTGACCTTCGGTGACGCACCACCGCTCGTCTATACGGAGTCCCTGCACAGTGGCGTCACACTCGATGATCCGGCCATCGTGAAGCGCTACCGAAGGTCGTACGATCTGCTGAGGGCTGCCGCGTTGCCGCCAGAGGCGTCCCTCGACCTGATCGAGGCGGCCGCGGAGGACTACCGAAATGGCAAGCAGGCACATTGATTTGAGCGCTGCGTGCTGGCGCAAGAGCAGTTACAGCAACACCGATGGCGGCGTGTGCGTCGAGGTGGCCGACGGAGTCGCCGGGTTCGTCCCCGTCCGGGACACCAAGGACCGTCGGCGGCCCGCCGTGATCGTGGCGGCCGCCGCGTGGACCCCCTTCGTGCGGGCCGTCAAGGCCGGCCGGCTCGGCGGCTGAGGGCGGCTTCGGCCGCGGTGGCCGGTACCGGCCGGTACGGCCGTGGGGGCTCGGTAGGGTGGGCCGCATGTACGGCTACGACCAGACTCCGGGCGCCCAGCAGCAGGGCTACGCGCAGCCCCCGCCCCAGCAGGGCTACGCGCAGCAGCCGCCGCTGTACCCCGAGCCCTCGCCGCCGTCGATCGCCGACGCGGTACGGGCCTTCACGACCGGACAGCTCGCCGCCGAGGACTTCCAGCAGATCTTCGCGACCTCGAAGGTCTACTGCCCGCGCGGTGACACCCCCGGTTTCCTGGCGCTGCACAACACGCAGCAGCCGGTCATCCCGATGTTCACCACGCTCAAGGAGCTGCGCCGGTACGCCGGCAAGGAGTCCAAGTACTTCGTGATCACCGGCGCCGAGGTGATCGACCTGCTGCCGACCGGCTACGGCTTCGTCCTCGACATGGAGGGCGACCACCGCATGGTGTTCGACGCGAAGGCCGTGGAGCAGATGGTCGACTTCGCGATGCGCCGCATGTACGGCTAGAGACGGCGTAGCGGCCAGGGACGGCCCGGCGGGGGGCGGACGATGCTGAGGGTGCACTTCACGGCCGAGGACCTGTTCAACGTCACCTTCGCGAGCGAGCCGCTGCCGCTGGTGGAGCTGGCGATGGCCGTGGTCGCCGCGCAGCGCGCGGACGAGTCCGCAGTCTTCGGCCGCTGGCGCGCCCGGGTCGGCCGGGACCTGCCCCGCGGCGAGCACACCCGCACCCTGCGGGCCGCCGGACTGATCACGACGGAGCGGGACGGCAAGGCGGTCCCGCACTCGGCGACGGGCCTGGGCGTGGACCTCCTGCACAGCGGCGGCTGACGCCAGGGGCCGGGGGCCGGGGCCGGGGCCTCCTGGCGGCGTCGCCACGCGGCCACCCGTGGACGGCGCGTTCAGGCCCGGTGGCGGCGCCGCCACCGGGCCGCCGCCACCACGGCGAGGGCCAGGGCCAGGGCGCCGTACGCGCACAGCGGGCCGAGGCCGGGGCGGTGCAGCAGGGAGAGGCGGATGCCCGCGAAGACGGGCAGGGCGATCAACTGGCCGCCGCCCTCGAAGCCGGTGCCGGCGGTAGCCCAGCGCAGCACCAGGTACGCGGCGAAGCAGAAGCCGCCCCACGCGCCGAGGTAGGGCCAGGGTGAGCCGGGGAGCGGCTTGAGCGGGATGCTCACCCCCCAGCGGGTGGCGGCGTACCCGGCGCCCACGGCGACGGCGGTGACGACGCAGGCCCAGCCCAGGGCGCGCAGCGGCGCCGGCGGGCTCCAGCGGGCCGGGCCGGACGGGGCGGACTCGGGTGCGGCCGGGCCGGACGGGTCGGGGTCGGGGGTGGCGGCGGCGCCGGTCGGGGGCGTGTGGATCTCCATGCCGGGACAGACGCTCCGGTGCGCGACGCGGTTGTCATGCACCGTTCGGTGGCCTCGGATCCGGCCGGGAATGAACCACACGGTGGCGCGGTTCAGTCGGGTGTGGCAGAAAGTTCGAGTTTCAACTAAACTCGACGCAGAAGGAGGTCCTGACCATGCCCGCAGTGACTGTTGAGAACCCGTTGACCCTTCCGCGAGTGGCCGAGCCGCAGGCCGCCGTCCCGCGCAAGGTGCTGGCCGTGTCCACGGCCCCGGGTGGGTTCGAGGGTGAGGGATTCCCGGTGCGCCGCGCGTTCGCCGGGATCAACTACCAGCACCTCGACCCGTTCATCATGATGGACCAGATGGGCGAGGTGGAGTACGCGCCGGGCGAGCCGAAGGGCACGCCGTGGCACCCGCACCGCGGCTTCGAGACCGTCACCTACCTGATCGACGGAACCTTCGTCCACCAGGACAGCAACGGCGGCGGCGGCGTCATCAACGGCGGCGACACCCAGTGGATGACCGCAGGGTCCGGCCTCCTGCACATCGAGGCCCCGCCGGAGTCCCTCGTCGTGTCCGGCGGGCTCTTCCACGGTCTCCAGCTGTGGGTGAACCTCCCGGCCTCCGACAAGATGATGCCCCCGCGCTACCAGGACATCGGCGGCGGTCAGGTCCAGCTCCTGTCCACCCCGGACGGCGGCTCCCTGCTCCGCGTGATCGCCGGCGAGCTGGACGGCCACGAGGGCCCCGGCATCACCCACACCCCGATCACGATGATCCACGCGACCATCACGCCGGGGGCGCGGATCACCCTGCCGTGGCGCGAGGACTTCAACGCGCTGGCCTACGTCATGGCCGGGCGCGGATCGGTGGGCGAGGACCGCCGGCCGGTCAAGACCGGGCAGACCGCGGTCTTCGGCGAGGGCGGCTCCCTCACGGTGCGGGCGGACGAGTCCCAGGACTCCAGCACCCCGGACCTGGAGGTCGTCATCCTCGGCGGGCGCCCGATCCGGGAGCCGATGGCGCACTACGGGCCGTTCGTCATGAACAGCAAGCACGAGCTCCAGCAGGCTTTCGACGACTTCCAGGCCGGCCGGCTGGGCACCGTTCCGACCACGGAGCGCACGCGCTAGCCGTTCCCGGCCCCCGCAGTTCCGCAGTTCCGCAGTCCGTACGACGGGCCCGGACGCCCCACCGGCGTACCGGGCCCGTCGGCGTACCGGGGCCGCGGTGCGCGGCGCGGGCGGTGGCGGCCGGGGGTCAGTGCGGCGCGCCGGGGTCCGGCTTGGACCGCTCGTACAGCTCGAACCAGATCGACTTGCCCTCGCCCCGCGGGTCCACGCCCCAGGTGTCGGCGAGCATCTCCATCAGCAGCACCCCGCGGCCGCTGGACGCCATCTCGCCCGGCCGCCGCTTGTGCGGCAGCTCGTCGCTGGCGTCCGCGACCTCGACGCGCAGCCGCCGCTCGCCCAGTTCGCCCACCGCCTCCGCCACGAGCAGCGCGTCGCCGTCGGTGTGCACGAGTACGTTCGTCACCATCTCGGAGACCATCAGCACCGCCGAGTCCACCTGGTCGGCGTCCGCCCAGTCGTGCAGCAGTTCCCGGACCTGCCGCCGGGCGCCCGAGATCCGCTCCGGCTCGGCCTGGGCCACGGTCAGCATGGTGCGGCGCGACGGCCGGGCCGGGTGCCCCACCGGCGTGCCGCAGCCGCAGTACTCGCTCTCGCGGCACAGCAGCACCACGGCTATGTCGTCCTCGCGGCGGTCGGCGAGCGGACCGGTGGTGTGGTGCGAGGACGGGCCGTGCACGGCCTGGACCAGCAGGTCGGCGAGCTTCTCCAGGTGCCCGGCCTCGGGGCCGCCCGGCTCCCCGCCCGCGCTCCCGGGGCCCGCGGACGGCCACGGATCGGACTCCAGGACCGCCCGCAGCCGCGCCCAGCCGGTGTCCAGGTCGTGCCCGCCCGTCTCGATCAGCCCGTCGGTGCAGAGCATCAGCGTCTCGCCCGGCTCCAGGGCGAACCGGGTGGTGGGGTAGTCGGTGTCGGGCACGATCCCGAGCGGCAGCCCGCCCGCCGTGGAACGCATCAGGACGGTGCCGTCGGTCATCCGGACCACGGGATCGGGGTGCCCGGCGCGGGCCACCTCCAGCACGCCGGTCTTCGGGTCGCACTCCACGTACAGGCAGGTGGCGAAGCGGGGGCTGTGGAAGTCGGCGTCGTCGTAGGGCTCCGCGTCGGAGCCGGGCCCCGGGGAGGAGCACAGCCCGGCGAGGAAACGGGAGGCCCGGGAGAGCACCGCGTCGGGCCGGTGACCCTCGGAGGCGTACGCCCGCACCGCGATCCGCAACTGGCCCATCAGGCCGGCAGCCCGGACGTCGTGGCCCTGCACGTCCCCGATGACCAGCGCGAACCGTCCCGAGGGCAGCGGGATCATGTCGTACCAGTCGCCGCCGACCTGGAGCCCGCCGCCGGTGGGGACGTACCGGGCGGCGATGGTCATGCCCGGGATCTCCGGCCCGAGCTGCGGCATCATCGACCGCTGGAGGCCCGTGGTGAGCTCCCGCTCGGATTCGGCCACCCCGGCGCGCTGGAGGGCCTGGGCCAGCATCCGGGCCACGGTCGTCAGGACCGAGCGCTCGTCGGGGGAGAAGGACACCGGGTGCTTGAACGCGGCCATCCAGGCGCCCATGGTCCGCCCGGCCACGATCAGCGGCAGGAAGGCCCAGGAGGTGCGGTCGAAGCGCTGGGCGAGCGGCCAGGTGGCCGGGAAGCGCCGTTTGTAGTCGTCCGGGGTGGGGAGGTAGATCGCCCGGCCCGTCCGGACGGCCTCCGCGGCCGGGTAGTCCGTCTCCAGCCGCATCTCCGTGAAGGGGCCCTCGTCGCCGGGACCGTGCCCGTGGTGCCCGATCACCGACAGCCGGTCGCCGTCCACGCCGAACACGGCCAGCCCGTCCGGACTGAAGCCCGGCATGGACAGCGAGGCCGCGACCCGCAGCACCTCGGACGTGGAGCGGGCCTCGGCGAGCGCGCGTCCCGCGTCCAGCAGGAACGCCTCGCGGGAGCGCCGCCAGTCCCCGGTGATCGGGGTGTGGGCGGCCGTCGTGCCCGGTTGCGGCTCGGCGATCTCCTGGATCGTGCCGATCAGCTCGTAGTCGACGCGGCCCCCTTCGGCCCGGCTCTCCAGCGCCTTGGAACGGCTGCGGACCGTCCGCAGGACCCGGCCGTCCTCGTCCATGATCCGCAGCCGGGCCTCGGCGAGGGTGTTCTCGGCGACGGCCAGGTTCACGATGCCGTTGATCTCGTTCCAGTCCACCGGGTGGAACCGGGACCGCACGGCGACCTCCGGCAGCACGGCCGGCTCGGCGGGCAGCCCGAGGAGCCGGGCGGCCTCGCCGTCGAGCGTGACCGTCCCGGAGGCGTTGTCCCATCTCCACAAGCCGGTCGCGATGGCGGCCAGGACGTCCTCGGTGCGCACCCGGTCATCTTTACAGGTCATCCCCCTGACGTGCCTGTTCGCCCACCCGCTGTGGGCGGGCCCGCGCGCGGTCCCGCCCGGACGGTAACCTTGGGACGGTTGAATCCACCCTGGTATCCCGTAGAACTGGATGACTGATGCATCGGTACAGGTCCCACACGTGCGGCGAGCTCCGTGCCTCCGACGTCGCCTCCGACGTCCGGCTGAGCGGCTGGCTGCACAATCGTCGAGACCTGGGCGGCATCCTCTTCATCGATCTGCGTGACCACTACGGCATCACGCAGCTCGTCGCCCGCCCCGGCACCGCGGCCAACGAGGCGCTCAGCAGCGTCTCCAAGGAGACGGTCGTCCGCATCGACGGCAAGGTCGTCTCGCGCGGCGCGGACAACGTCAACCCCGAGCTGCCCACCGGCGACGTCGAGATCGAGGTCACCGACGTCGAGGTGCTCGGCGCGTCCGCTCCGCTGCCCTTCACGATCAACACCGACGACGGCGTGAACGAGGAGCGGCGCCTGGAGTACCGCTTCCTCGACCTGCGCCGCGAGCGCATGCACCGCAACATCATGCTGCGCTCGGCCGTCATCGCGTCGATCCGCTCGAAGATGGTGGCCCTCGGCTTCAACGAGATGGCGACCCCGATCCTCACCGCGACCTCCCCCGAGGGCGCCCGTGACTTCGTCGTCCCGTCCCGTCTGAACCCGGGCAGGTTCTACGCCCTGCCGCAGGCGCCGCAGCAGTTCAAGCAGCTGCTGATGATCTCCGGCTTCGACCGGTACTTCCAGATCGCGCCCTGCTTCCGCGACGAGGACGCCCGCGCCGACCGCTCGCCGGGCGAGTTCTACCAGCTCGACGTCGAGATGTCCTTCGTCGAGCAGGAGGACGTCTTCCAGCCGATCGAGCGCCTGATGACGGAGATCTTCACGGAGTTCGGCAAGGGCCGCGAGGTCACCTCCCCGTTCCCGCGGATCCCGTTCCGCGAGTCGATGCTGAAGTACGGCAACGACAAGCCCGACCTGCGCGCCAAGCTGGAGCTCGTCGACATCACCGACGTGTTCGCGGGCTCGGAGTTCAAGGCGTTCGCCGGCAAGCACGTGCGCGCGCTGGCCGTCCCGGACACCGCCGGGCAGCCGCGCAAGTTCTTCGACGGCCTCGGCGAGTACGCGATCTCGCTGGGCGCCAAGGGCCTGGCCTGGGTCCGCGTGGGCGAGGACGGCGCGCTGACCGGCCCGATCGCCAAGTTCCTCACCGAGGAGAACGTCAAGGTCCTCACCGACCGGCTGGGCCTCGCGGCCGGCCACGCGGTGTTCTTCGGCGCCGGTGAGTTCGACGAGGTCTCCAAGATCATGTCGGGCGTCCGCGTCGAGGCGGCCAAGCGCGCGGGCCAGTTCGAGGAGAACGTCTTCCGGTTCTGCTGGATCGTCGACTTCCCGATGTACGAGAAGGACGAGGAGACCGGCAAGATCGACTTCTCGCACAACCCCTTCTCCATGCCCCAGGGCGGCATGAAGGACCTGGAGGAGAAGGACCCGCTCGACATCCTGGCCTGGCAGTACGACATCGTCTGCAACGGCATCGAGCTGTCCTCCGGCGCGATCCGCAACCACGAGCCCGAGGTCATGCTGCGGGCCTTCGAGATCGCCGGTTACGAGGCCGAGACCGTCGAGCGCGAGTTCGCCGGCATGCTGCGCGCGTTCCGCCTCGGCGCCCCGCCGCACGGTGGCATCGCCCCGGGCGTGGACCGCATCGTGATGCTGCTGGCCGACGAGCCGAACATCCGCGAGACCATCGCCTTCCCGCTCAACGGCAACGCCCAGGACCTGATGATGGGCGCGCCGACGGTGCTGGAGGAGGCCCGCCTGCGCGAGCTGAACATCGCGCTGCGGGGGCCGGTCGAGACGAAGGCCGCCGCCGAGCGCCCGGTCTCCGACGCCGTCACCCCGGACGCCGGGTCGCCGCGCGGCTGACCCGCGGGGCCGGCCGGGCCGCGTGCGGGGCCGGCCGGGCCGCGTAGGACAGAAAGGCGGCGCCCCCTCCGGGTGGAGGGGGCGCCGCCTTTGCCGTGGGGTCCGCCGGTGGGGCTAGAAGCGGTTCAGGAGGCCCTTGAGGAGGGCGGCCGAGGGGAGTTCGGCGGGGGCCGGGCCGGCGTGGAACAAGCCGGCGTTGCCCGCGTCCAGCTTGCGCACGAAGTCGAACGCCTTGGACTCGTGCTCGCCGAAGGCGACGAACTGCCAGTGGACGCCGGGGACGGTGACGGCGGCCTCGGCGAGGGCCAGCCGGGCCGGCTGGCGGTTGTCGGGTGCGCCGTCGACCTGGAAGAGGACGAGGGCCGGGCCCTCGCCGCCCGCCTTCTGGTAGTGCTCGACGACGGCCTCGACGGCCACGTGGTAGTTGGTGCGGCCCATCCGGCCGAGCGCGGCGTGCCGGGCCTCGACCCAGGAGGCGCGGTGCCCGTCGAGGGTGAGGTCGGCGGTGCCGTCCACCTCCGTGGAGAAGAACACGGTGTGGACCGTGGCCTCGTCGTCCAGGTGGGCGGCGAGCGCGAGGGCGTGGTCGGCGAGGTGCTGGGCGCTGCCGTCCTTGTAGAACGGGCGCATCGAGCCGGACCGGTCGAGGACGAGGTAGACCTTGGCGCGGGCGCCCGCCCGGCCCTTGCCTCGGAGCACCTGCCCGGCGGCCTTGTACGCCCCGGCGACCCCGGGAGCCCGGCGGCGTACGGCGGCCGCCGCGTGGGCGGAACCCGCCAGCTCCGGCACGGCGGCCGCGGCGACCGCGTCCGCCACCGGCGCCGCGTGGGCGGCGAGGGGCGCGGGCTCGGGCGCGGCGACGGGGACGGGGACGGGCTCGGGCGCGGCGACGGGGGCGGGCGCGGCGACGGGCGCGGGGAGGGCGGCGGGCTCGGGCGCGGTTTCCGGCCGGACCGCGACGGGCTCGGCCACCGGCTCGGGGGCGGCGACGGGCTCGGGGGCGGCGACGGCGGCGGGCTCCGGCTCGGCTGCCACGGGGGCGGCGACGGGCTCGGGGGCGGCTACGGGCTCAGGCTCCGGTTCCGCTTCCAGGACCGGCGCCGGTTCGGGGGCGGTGACCGGCTGGACCGCGGCGGGCTGGACCGCGGCGGGCTCGACCGTGACCGGCTGGACCGCGGCGGGCTCGACCGTGACCGGCTCGGCGGCCACATCCACCACCACGGCCCCCGGCTCGGCCTCCGCTTCCGGCGCGGTGGCCTCGTCCCGGGCCTGCGGCGCGGCCTGGGCGGTCTCCCGGGGCTCCGGCGCGGGGGCCTCGGCGACCGGAGTCGCAGGCTCCACCGGGGCCACCACGGGCTCCGGCTCCGCTTCCGGCGCGGGGGCCGCGGCTCCCGCCGGCTCGGCGGCGGCGGGCGCCTCCGGCGTTTCGGCGGGGTCCGCGGGGGAAGCCGCGGGGTTCTGCTGGACCGTGGACGGCGCGGGCCGGCGGGCCTCCGGAACCGTGGGGTCCGGGGTCGTCGCCGTGAGGAGGGTGCCCGGTTCGCGGTCGCGGGGGGCGGATTGCGGGGGAACGGTGGGGTTGTCGAAGGACGCCGCCACCAGTTCGGCCGCCGCGTCCAGGGGGGTGCGTTCCGCCTGGCTCGGGAAGGCCGGGGAAGTGGCGTCCGACGTTTCCGGAACCGGCTCCGTAGACCGTCCGAACACCTTGCGCAACAAGCTCCGAATACCCATGGGCCAGGCCTTTCGCATGAGTGCGTGAGTCATATGTCCGTGCTGCGCGGATGATCCCTGCCCAGAGTGGACACGTAAGGTTATCGGCCGCCCGGCTGGAACTTCGGCAGGGGCGCCTTTCGTGGCGTCCGACTCCCGCGAGGTCCGCGCCCCGGCCCCGAACTCCCTCTCCGCCGTGCCGGGTTCACCGTCCGTTCATCCTGCCGCCGCCGCATCGGCGCACCCCGCGCCTAGCGTCACGGCTGATTGATTCCGACACGTTGTCGGCGCCCACGCAGCCTCGGAGGACACACGTGCGCAAGCTCCTGCCGCTCATCGGCAACCCGCATGGGAGCGGCCGTTCCGCTCTCACCTGCCGCTACCGCTGCGGTGACGCATGCTTCCACGAGGTGCCGAACACCAGCGACAACGAGTACGCCGGCGATGTCATCGCCCGCGCCTACTCCCGCCGCTCGATGCTGCGCTCGGCCGCCGTCGTCACGGTCGCCACCGCCGCCGGCTCGGCCGTCACCCTCGGCGCCGGCGGGGGCCAGAGCGCCAACGCGACGCCCACCGCCGACGCCGCCACGGGTTCCGGCCGGGCCGGCGAGGCCGCCCGCGGCCTGCGCTTCACGTCGGTCGCGCCGAACACCGCCGACAAGGTCACCGTCCCCGAGGGCTACGAGCAGAACGTGGTCATCCGCTGGGGCGAGCCGATCGTCAAGGGAGCGCCGGGCTTCAACGCGGACAAGCAGACCGCGGCGGCGCAGGCGGGCCAGTTCGGCTACAACAACGACTTCCTGAGCCTCCTCCCGCTCGGCGGTGACTACGAGCGTCAGCAGCTGCTCGTGGCCAATCACGAGTACACGGACGAGATCCTCATGTTCAAGGGCTACGACCCGGCCAACCCGACGCGCGAGCAGGTCGAGATCGCCTGGGCCGCGCACGGCCTCTCCGTGGTCGTGGTGCAGGAGGACCACCGCAGCGGCAAGCTGACCGCGGTCTCGCGCCACCAGCTCAACCGCCGTCTGACCGCCACCAGCGAGTTCCGGATGACCGGCCCGGCCGCGGGCGGTGCCCTGCTGAAGACCTCCGCGGACGCCACCGGCACGAAGGTGCTCGGCACCCTCAACAACTGCGCGGGCGGCACCACCCCGTGGGGCACCACGCTCCACGGCGAGGAGAACTTCAACCAGTACTTCGCCAACGCCGGCCAGGTCACCGACCCCGTCCAGGCCGCCCGCCTCAAGCGCTACGGCCTGACCTCCGGTGCCACCGAGCGCAAGTGGGAGCGGTTCGACAAGCGCTTCGACACCGCGCAGGAGCCCAACGAGTCGCACCGCTTCGGCTGGGTCGTCGAGCTCGACCCGTACGACCCGAAGTCCACCCCGCGCAAGCGCACCGCGCTGGGCCGCTTCAAGCACGAGGCCGCGCAGCCCCGCCTGACCGAGGACGGCCGCCCCGTCATCTACATGGGCGACGACGAGCGCTTCGACTACTTCTACAAGTTCGTCTCCAGCAAGCAGATGAAGAAGGGCAACAGCCGCGCGGCGAAGGAGCACAACCTCACGCTCCTCGACGAGGGCACCCTGTACGTCGCCAAGCTGTCCGGGGACTCCCCGGTCGAGCAGTTCGACGGCTCGGGCAAGCTGCCCGCCGACGGCGAGTTCGACGGCTCCGGTGTGTGGATCAAGCTGGCCACCGGCAACGTCTCGCACGTCGAGGGCATGACCGCCGAGGAGGTGTACGTCTTCACGCGCCTGGCCGCCGACAAGGTGGGCGCCACCAAGATGGACCGCCCCGAGGACGTCGAGCCCTCCCCGCGCACCGGCCGCGTCTACATCGCGCTGACCAACAACACCGACCGCGGCAAGCCCGGCAAGGAAGGCGCGACGGAGCCCAACCCGCGCAACGCGAACAAGCACGGCCAGATCCTGGAGCTCGCCGAGAACTTCGACGACCCGGCGGGCGACGGATTCGCCTGGCGGCTGTTCCTCGTGGCCGGCGACCCGAACGACCCGGCCACCTACTTCGCTGGCTTCCCGAAGGACAAGGTCAGTCCGATCTCCTGCCCGGACAACGTCGCGTTCGACCCGCACGGCAACCTGTGGATCTCCACCGACGGCAACCAGCTCGGCACCCACGACGGCCTGTTCGGCGTCGCGACCGCCGGTGACCGCCGCGGCGAGCTGAAGCAGTTCCTCACCGTCCCGCGCGGCGCCGAGACCTGCGGCCCGATCATCCAGGACAAGCGCGTCCTGGTCGCCGTCCAGCACCCGGGTGAGATCGACGGCGCGTCGGTCGAGAAGCCCCAGTCGGTGTGGCCCGACGGCCCCGGCAAGATCGTCCGTCCGGCGGTCGTCTCCGTGTGGCGCAAGGACGGCCGCAACATCGGTGTCTGACCGGGCGGGTTGACCGGACCGGACCTACCCGGCCCGTGGGCCGTGTTTCACGTGAAACACGGCCCACGGGCCGTTCAACTGCCGTCCGCCGGCAGCCCGACGGGAAGCGTGAGGGTGGTCAGCGCGCCCCCGTCGGGGGCGTTGGCGAAGTCCACCGAGACGTCCAGCACCGCCGCCTGGCCGGCGGCGATCGTCAGGCCCAGCCCGTGGCCGCGGCCGCGTCCGGGGTCCCCGGTGCGGAACCGCTGCGGGCCCTGCCCGATGAGCTCGGGCGGGTACCCGGCGCCGTGGTCGCGGACCACCACCACCGGCCCGTCCACCGTCACCTCCACCGGCGGCTGCCCGTGCTTGTACGCGTTGACCAGCAGATTGGTCAGGATCCGGTCGAGGCGCCGCCGGTCGGTGAGGACGACGGTGTCGCGCACGACCCGCACCGAGACCGCCAGCCGGGTCCCGGCGACGGCCCGCTCCACCGCCCGGCCGAGCTCCATCCGGCCGAGGTCGGCCCGTTCGACGCCCGAGTCCAGCCGGGAGATCTCCAGCAGGTCCTCGGTGAGCAGGTGCAGCGCCTTGAGCCGGTCGACGATCATCTCCTTGGGGCGGCCGTCGGGCAGCAGCGCCGCCGCGGCCAGTGAGCCCGTGAGGGGGGTGCGCAGTTCGTGCGCCACGTCGGCGGTGAAGCGCTTCTCCGCCTCCAGCCGCTCCTGGAGCGATCCGGCCATCGAGTCCAGCGCCTGCGCGACGTCCCGTACCTCGTCCTGGGAACCGGGCGAGCGCGGGCCGTCGTCGCCCTGGAGGCCCACGCGGGCGTCCAGGTCACCGGCGCTGATCCGGCGGGCCACGGCGGCGGTCGTCGCGAGCCGGCGGCTGATCCGGTTGGCGAGGAACAGGCCGGCCAGCGCCACCACCCCGGCGGCGAGCGCCGAGGACGCGAGGATGGCGGTGTCGATGTCGCGCAGCCGCTCGCGGGTCTCCTCGTACGGGACCCAGACGGCGAGGGCCTTGTCGTCGGCGGGCGCGGCGGCCCACATGACGGGGCGGCCGGCGCGCTCCCCGACCATGCTCCCGGTCTGCCCGCGCGCGATCACGTCGCGCAGCGGCCGCGGCAGCGAGGGCGGGTCCAGGGCGACGTTCACGTCCCCGTGGGCGGTGCCGTACTGGTAGTGGCCGATGGCGTGCTCCAGGTCCCGGTCCGCGTCCTTGCGGACCTCGCCGACGATCTGCCGGGCGACGACGTTGTGCACCAGGACCCCCAGCGCGGCGGCGACCATGCAGCACACCATGGTGGTGGTCAGCGCGATCTTCCAGCGCAGGCTGCTCAGCGCGCGCATCGGGCCCCGTCGGTCCGCAGCGGGGTCTCGGAGAGGGCGGGGCACTCGTCGAGGGTGAGCTGGGACAGGTTCATGATCCCGGCGTCGGGGTCCCACACGTAGTCGGAGACCGAGACGTAGTCCGGGTTCGAGGTGGGCTCGCGGACCGCCAGGTGCTCGGCGGCCACCTCGACACCCTCCAGCACCGCGGTCCGGGACAGGACGCGGGCGACGGAGCCGTCGTACCGGACGGTGTAGACGCGCAGTTCGCTCACCCGGCCGTCGATGTCCACGGCGGTGATCAGCTCCTCGCGGCCGTCGCCCGTCAGGTCGTGCAGGACACCGGGGCGCACCGGGCAGTCGGCGTCGGCGGCGCCGGTGCACAGCGCGAGCCGCTGGGCGGCGCGCGGGTCGGGGAGGCGGCCCGTACCGCCGTCCTGGGCGGTGGCGGAGGTGATGTCGGCGCGTACGACGGCCAGCGGGTCCACGCCGCGCATGGTCAGGGCGGGCACCTTGGGCAGCCCGGGGACGACGGCGGCCGCGCCCGTGGTCCCGCCCGGGCCGGGCGGGGCGGGGCGGATGTCCTTCCAGAGGGTCAGCGGGGCGCGGACCGTCCCGAGGTCGCCGTCGTTCCGCAGACCGTCCACGTCGGCGCACCCGGACGCGGCCGCCAGGGCGGCGGCGAGGGCGATCACGGCCGGGGCGCGCTGCATGTACCGATGCTCTCCCGGTGCGCGCCCCCGGGCCCGCCCGCGAGTCCGTTCGGGTACCGGCCCGGGGGCCCGGCGGGGGCTCAGGGGCCGGGGTGGGCGAGGGCGCGGGCCGCCGCGACTTCCTGGCGGACCGGGGCCAGGACGCTGGAGGCGTCGCCCCCGGCGTCGGTGTCGACCCGTACGAGGACGGTACTGCGGCGGACGCCGTCGGCCAGGGACCGCAACTGCCCCGTGACCTGCTCGACCTCGTCCGCCGAGGGTGCCTCGGCCCCGTGATTGACCCGGACCCGCGCGGCGGTGGTCGCGTCCACGATCCGCTCGACGGCGACGACCAGGGGCCACCAGGCGGCGGCCCGCGCTCCGACCGGCGGCGGTTCGGTCAGGGCCCGCTGGAACTCGCTGCGCACGCCCGACAGGTCCCGGTAGATGCGCCGCCGGGCCTGGAGCCGGGCCGTCCGGGCGGCGGGCAGCCCGGACGGGTCGGGGACCGCTGCGAAGGCCCGCTCGACGTACCGGGCGGCGTCGTCCACGGTGTCGGCGAGCCGGTCCCCGATCCGGGTGCGCCAGCTTTCGGGCCACAGCAGGTACCCCGCGACGAGGGTGACGGCGCAGCCGATCAGGCTGTCCAGCAGCCGGGGGCGGATCAGGTCGAAGCCCTGGTGGTTGAGCTGGTCCGAGAGCAGCAGGATCACGGGGGTGATCGCGGCGGTCTGGAAGGCGTACCCCTTGGCGGAGAAGGCGGGGATCAGCGCGGCCAGCACCATCATCACCGGCACGGCCCACCAGCCCCGCGGCACCTCGGCGAGCACGGCGGCGGCGACGACGAGGCCGACCGCGGTGCCCAGCGCCCGCAGCACGGCGCGGGAGAAGACCGAGCCGAAGTCGGGCTTGAGGACGAAAGTGACGGTGAGGGCGACCCAGTAGGACCGTTCGACCGCGACCAGCGAGACGAGGGACTGCGCCAGCCCGATGCACAGGGCGAGCCGCAGCCCGTACCGCCAGGAGGCCCGGGAGAACATCATGTCGCGGACCGCGCGCCGGGCGCGCACCCGCAGGGCGGCGGGCCGGCCGAGGCGGTCGTCGACGTTGTACGGGTCCGGGTCGGCGAGCAGCACGATGGCCGCCGCGTGGCGCAGGGCGGCGTCGATGGCCCGCTCGGCCTGGCCGTGCGGTGCGGGGAGGTCGAGGTCGGGGGTGCCGGTGCGGCCCGCCTCGACGGCGGCCGCCAGCTCCCGCACGGCCGCCGGCACCTCGGGCGGCAGCGGCCGGCCGCGCAGGTGGGCGGCGGGCGCGGCCTCCACGAGCGGGATGACCACGTTGAGCTGGGCCAGCATCCGGACCAGGGAGGGGCTGCGGCCGTGCACCCGGGCCCGCCGGGCCAGGACGAGGTCGTACGCGTGGTTCAGGGCCTGGGTGACCTGGACGCGGCGCTCCTCGTAGTCGGGGCCGCCCGCGGTCTCCAGGGTGCCGGCCAGGGCCCGGTAGGTGGCGGCGACGGCGGCGCGCTCCGGCTGCCGTCCGCGCAGGGGCCAGCCCAGCAGGCTCAGCGCGAGGACGAACAGCCCGCCCGCGGTCATCAGCAGCGGCGCCGTCCACCACGGGCTGGGCAGCGGGAGGCCGGCGCCGACGACGGCGTTGAGCAGGAGCAGCAGCCCGGACACGGAGGCGACCGTGCCGATGGAGGAGATCATCCCGGAAACGAGGGCGATCAGGGTGAGGGCGCCGACAGCGAGCCAGCCGTGCCCGAACACCAGGGTGCCCAGGGCGACGCCGACGGCGCCGAAGAGCTGGGGGACGGCGATGTTGAGGACGCGCATCCGGTAGGCGTCGGCGGTGTCGCCGATGACCCCGGAGAGGGCGCCCATGGAGACGAGCGCGCCGTACTCGGGCTGGTCGAGCGCGAAGCCGACGGCGAGCGGTGCGGCGAGGGCGACGGCCGCGCGCAGCACTGCGGCCCAGGGGATCGGGGCACTGCTCGGCCGCAGCCCGTTGAGCAGCCAGGAGGGTGGGGCCAGGGGATGGTTCCGGGAGGTCCGGGACGCTATCCGTCCGGTGCGTTCGGTGCTCATTCCCGCTTCCGTGCCGCCGCTCGCGAATCGATTCTTCTGGGCTCTTCTGCGCCGTAATGCATACGTTGATGCCCGTACCTTCCGAGCTTATGGGGTACGGCGCAGCCGGCCCGCCAGCCAGGCGGCCAGGGCGGCGGCGAGCCCGACCGCCAGCACCGCCCAGACGGTGGTGCGCAGGAAGGCGGTGAGGGCGTCGTAGACGGCGCCCGCGGCGGGCCGGTCGATGTCGGCCGGCAGGTCGTCCAGGGTGAGCCGGCGGCCCACCTCCACCGCGATCCACAGCAGTCCCGCCCCGACCGCGAGCCCCAGGCCGGTGGCGATCACCGCACGCCGTCGCCGGACGGCGACGGCGATGGCGGCGGCGGCCAGCACCAGGGTCAGGAGGGGCAGCCAGACGCCGGCGATCTGAAGCACGCGGAACCCCTTCCGGAGCGCGCCGAGGTTGTCGTACTCCATGACCTTCACGGACACGCGGGTCACCGGGATGCGGTCGGCGAAGGGCACCCCGCCGTCGACGAGCTCGCCCTTGACCTCGGCGATGACGGGCGCGAGGTCGATGCTCACGGCGTTGCCGTCGCCGGTGGTCAGCGCCTCCAGGAAGGCGGCGTGCGCGGCGCGGTTCGCGGCGTCCCAGGCGGTCCGGTAGGCGGGGGTGCCGGCGAAGGAGCGCAGGGCCTCGCCGAGCAGGGCGTCCACCCCGCCCTGGAAGGGGCCGGCGTCGATCTGCCCGGCGAGGGCGCGCGCGGCCTGGGTGACGACGACGTTCTGGACCGCCGGGTCCGTGGCGAGCGGGGACATGGCGGCGGTGTAGCGGTCGGCGTCGCCCAGGTCGCGGTCGGCCCAGTACGCGACGGCGCTCGCGGGCACGAGGAGCGTCACGAGCACGATGAGGACCGCCGACAGGATGGTGCGCACGTCACCAGGGAATGCGGGCGGGGCGCGGCGCGCGAGCGGTGTTGCTGCGGTCGGGTGGCGGACGGGCGGCCGGATGGCGGACGGGGGCGCCATGACCCGGGCCGAGCCGGCCTGGAGGCAGGCGCTCGCGGCCCAGGACCTCGACGGGATCCGGCGGCAGGCCGAAGCCCAGGCCAAGGAGCTGCACGCCACCCGGGGCACCGAACTGCCCGCGCAGACCCTGATCGGCGTCGCCGCGGTGGCGGTGGGCGCGCTGACCTCTTGATCCAGTTGCCGGTCGGCGGCCGCGGGTGTGCCCTGGATGATGGGAGAAAGGAGCCCGTCATGGCACACGCGGCACCCACCGCCCTCGGGCGGCAGCACCGCCGGACGGCGGACACGGCCCACCACCCGGGCAAGAGCGCCTACGCGCGCCCCCTGCTCGCGGGACTCGTCTACGGCGTCTGGGCCGCCTTCATCGAACGCCAGATGGGCCCGGTCAACGCGGGCAATGTCCTCTACGGAATCCTGTGCGGCGCGATCTTCGCGGGCATTATGTTCGCCCTCGCCCGGATCGGCTCCCGGATGCGGCGCGAGGTCCACGCCGCCGCGTACGGGGCGTTCCTCGGCATCGCCGTCGGCTATCTCCACAGCCTCACCGATGCCAGCGTGCTCCGATCCACCGTGATCGGCCTCGCCGTCGGCGTGGGTGTCGGACTGGTGGCGTTCTACCGGTACTACACCCACGAGGACTGAGTCCCACGCCTCCCTCCGGCCACGCGATCGAGACGACCGGCCTCGTCAAGGTCTTCGGTGACAACCGGGCCGTCGACGGGGTCGACCTCCGGGTCCCCGAGGGGACCGTCTACGGCCTGCTCGGCCCCAACGGAGCGGGCAAGACCACCGTGGTGAAGATGCTGGCCACCCTGCTGCGCCCGGACGGCGGGGAGGCCCGCGTCTTCGGCCGCGACGTCACCCACGACGCCGACGCCGTCCGCGGCCGGGTCAGCCTCACCGGCCAGTACGCCTCCGTCGACGAGGACCTCACCGGCACCGAGAACCTGGTGCTGCTCGCCCGCCTGCTCGGTCACTCCCGGCCCGCGTCCCGCGAGCGCTCCGCCGAACTCCTGGACGCCTTCGGGCTGTCCGCCGCGGCCGGCCGCCAGGTCAAGCAGTACTCCGGCGGCATGCGGCGGCGCATCGACATCGCCGCCTCCATCCTCAACACCCCCGACCTGCTCTTCCTCGACGAACCCACGACCGGGCTGGACCCGCGCAGCCGCAACCAGGTCTGGGAGATCGTGCGTGCCGTCGTCGCCCAGGGCACCACCGTCCTGCTCACCACCCAGTACCTCGACGAGGCCGACCAACTGGCCTCCCGGATCGCCGTCATCGACCACGGCAAGGTGATCGCCGAGGGCACCAAGGGCGAGCTGAAGGGCTCCGTAGGCTCGGGCAGCGTGCACGTCCGGCTCCGCGACCCGGACCGGCGGGACGAGGCCGTGCGCGTGCTGGCCGCCGTACTGGACGAGCCCGTCACCCCGGATCCGGACCCCGTCGCGCTGACCGTCCGCGTGGACGACGCCGGCTCGGCCGCCGAGGCGCTCGCCGAGCTGGCGCGGGCCGGAATCGTGGTCGACACCTTCGCACTGGGACAGCCCAGCCTGGACGAGGTGTTCCTCGCGCTGACCGACGACAAGGGGGCGGCGGCATGAGCGTCCACACCCGGCAGTCCGGAGCGGGCGGCGGCGGCCAGGACACCGCGGCGGAGACCGCGGCGGACACCGCGCAGGCGGCCGGGCAGGCCGCCGGGCAGGAGCAGGACTTCACCGCCCCGCACACCGACCGGCTCGCCGGACTCCTCGTCTCGGGCCGCCGCCCGCCCCGCCCCAGCGCGCTCTCGACCTCGCTGACCTTCGGCTGGCGGGCCGTCCTGAAGATCAAGCACGTACCCGAGCAGCTCTTCGACGTCACCGCTTTCCCGATCATGATGGTGCTGATGTACACGTACCTCTTCGGCGGTGCGCTGGCCGGCTCACCGGAGACGTACATCCAGACCCTGCTGCCCGGCGTCCTCGTCATGTCGATCGTGATGATCACGATGTACACGGGTGTCTCCGTCAACACCGACATCGAGAAGGGCGTCTTCGACCGCTTCCGCACGCTCCCCATCTGGCGGCCCTCGACGATGGTCGGCTACCTGCTGGGTGACATGCTGCGCTACGCCGTCGCCTCCGCCGTGATGCTGGCCGTCGGCCTGCTCATCGGCTTCCGTCCGGCGGGCGGGGTCGTGGGGGTCCTCGCCGGGGTGGCGCTGCTGATCGTCTTCTCGTTCGCCTTCTCGTGGGTGTGGACGATGTTCGGCCTGCTGTTGCGCAGCGAGAAGTCCGTCATGGGCGTGAGCATGATGGTGCTGTTCCCGCTCACCTTCCTCAGCAACATCTTCGTGGACCCGAAGACCATGCCCGGCTGGCTCCAGGTGTTCGTGAACAACAGCCCGGTGACCCACCTCACCACCGCCGTGCGGGGGCTGATGGCGGGGGAGTGGCCGGCGTCCGCGATCGTCTGGTCGCTGGGGTGGGCGGCGCTGCTGGTCCTGGTCTTCGGTCCTGTCACGATGCGGCTCTACAACCGCAAGTAGCCGTACTTCCGGCCGGGCGGATCCCGTACCTCCGCCCGAGGCGGGGGCGGCGTCGCGCGGCCGACACTGGCAGGGGCGCCGGTTCCCGTGTCCCGTGGTCGAACCTCACGCGACCACTCTCCCGCTGCCGGGGGCGCGGGAACCGGCGCCGTTCCACGTCACGGCCGAAGCCGAGCCGGTGCCGAGCCGAAGCCGGTGCCGAGCCGGCCGAAACCGAGCCGGTGCCGGAGCCGCGGCAGGCGAGTGCCGGCGGTCTCCGGCGGCTCCGGAGGGCGCGTCTACGCGGCGGAATCCGCGGGTGCGGTGCGCTTCTGTTCGCTCTCGGGCTCGGCGGCCGCGTCCGGGACCGTCGGCGGCGCGGTGGGCCGGGCCTTGCGGGCCGGCGGGGTGAAGCGGGCGGCCTCGGCGCGGAGCATGGCGTTCAGAGCGGCGTACGGGTCGATGGGCATGGCGGAACCTCACGGGTGTTCGAGGGGGTGTGGGGTGCGCTGGGGCTCGGCCCGCTCAGCAGCGCAGGACCACACTCCGCACCGCCCGCCGGGACGGCACCGGCTCGTCCCGGGCCCAGACGGGTCCGCAGCCCGGCCGTGGGAGGGGGTGTTTCACGTGAAACACCGCCGCCGGCAGCCGTCGTACGACCGGCGCCCCCCGGGTCACCGTCCGTACGGCCACCCGCACCTCGGGGTCTGCGGCCGGGTCGGACGATCCCTCCGCGGGCGCGGAGTGGGCGGGGCGGGACTCGGCGGCCGTCGCGGCGGCCGGACCGGCGCCGAACACGCACAGCAGCACGACACAGACCACCGTCAGGACCCTGGTCAGGGCCCCGGCAGGGGCTGTCCGCGCGCTCCGCCTCCCGATCATGCGGGGGGTGTGCCCCGACACGCCGGGCGGCTCCCGTCCGGGACCCGAGAAGCCCCCGACCGGCGGAGGAAGTCACCCCCCACGGCGCACAGTCGGCCCTCCCGTGGCGCACGCTCCGCGACGGCGGGTCCCGGGAGGCGGCAGGGGGGCACACCCGGACGGGCAAGGCCGCGCGGGCGGCCCCCGCGGCGGGGCCGGGTGGCCGAGTGGCCCCGCCGCGGACGAACCCCCGTCCCGCACCAGCGCATGTGACGGGCCGTCGGTTCGAGTTGCGCAGGCGCGTCCGGCGGTCTTGCCTTGAGTCATGAACGACCCCCACGCATACGCCCTGGCCATGGGTGCAGCCCGGTTCGCACCGGCCCGCGGCCCGGCGGAGCCGTCCCGTACGACGCCGCCCGGCGTCCCCAAACCCACCCCGAAGCCCACCCCGAAGCCCACCCCGAAGCCAGCCCCGAAGCCCGGCCCCAAGCCCAGTCCGCCGCCCGGCCCGAAGCCCGGGCCGGGGGTCACACCACGATGAGCGCGGCGCCCATCAGCGCGGCGGCGAGGTGCATGGCGGGGTGGCCGTAGTCGCCGTACCAGAGGTGGCGGGCCAGGCCGCCCAGAGCGGCCAGGGCCGCGATGACGCCGATCTGGCCGAACAGCGTGACGGCGGTGAAGGGGGCCAGGAGCAGCAGAAGGGCGTTCAGCCAGAACGGGGCGGCGCCCGTCCAGCCCCGCCACTCCCGTATCGCCGTGGGCATGTGCTGCGGGTCCCCTCATCGTCAACCGGTCGGCTGCACAGCCTTCTTGGGTCCGGAAGCCGACGCAAGGGCCCCTTCGGCTAGATGTCCGAAGGCCAGGCCGAAAGTCGTCCACAGGGCGGGGCCTCCTCGCCGTGGTCGTGGCCGCAGACGGCGGCGCCGGCCCTGCCCCCGGGGACGCACCGCGCGGAGGCCGGGCAGTCCGTCGTACGGGCGGCCTTGGTGCACGCGCTGGAACTGCCCGCGGCGGCCTTCCGGCGGCTCGGCGGCCGCCCGGAGCCGGTCACGACCCTGACGGGCCGGGAAGGCCGCTGGAACCTCCCGCTGGGCCGGGAACGGGAGCAGACCTGACCGGGGACCACCGGCACCGCGGACAACGGCGCGACGGCCCGCACGCGGGTGCGGTGCGCTACGCGACGATCCAGTCGGACGTGGCGATCACCGGCTGCACGCCGTCGCGGTGCACGGTGCCCTCGATGAGGCCGTACATCCGGTCCGCGGCGAAGTAGACCTCGTTCTCGTTCTTGAGGCCGAAGGGCTCCAGATCGACGAGGAAGTGGTGCTTGTTGGGGAGGTTGAGGCGCACCTCGTTGACCCTGGGGCAGGTGTCGAGGACCCGCTCCGCCATCTGGTTCAGGGTCTGCTGGAGCGAGTAGGAGTACGTCTCCGCGAAGGCTTCCAGCATGTTCTTGCGCACCTTCTTGTACGACTGGTCCCAGTCGTACCCGGCGTCGTCGGCGGCCGGCGCCGAGTGCGCCCAGCGCGCGGTGACCTTGGTCGCCAGGATGCGGTCGTACGCCTCCTGCAAGGTCGTGTACTTGTCCTTGATGTAGCCGTGGAACTCGGAGTTCGTCGAGTTCATCACCGTCAGGTCCTTCAGACCCGAGATGACCTGGAGGCCGGTCGTCTCGCTGTAGGTGACCTGCGCGGTGCGCACCTCGGTGCCCTTGAGGGCGAAGGAGTGCTGTTCCTTGCGGGTCGGCACCGGGATCCGCTCCCAGGCGAACTCCTCGATGCGGATCTGCGCCTCGCGGATCGGCTGCTGCGAGGAGACGAAGTGCTTGGCGAGCAGGATGCCGAACGCCTCGGGGGAGGCGATGCCGTGCTCCTTGCCGAAGGCGTACACCGTGTTCTTGGTGGTGTCGGTCGGCAGGCAGTTGGCGTTGTCACCGGTGAGGTGGACGTCGCGGAACTCGCCGCGGAGCGCGACCGACACGTTGAGGTCGCGGATCTCGTGCCAGGAACCGTCGCCGCCCTTGCGGGTGACCGTGACGATGCGGTTCTCGGCCTTGCCGTACTGGTTCTGTGCCAGGACGTGCTTGCTCATGCTGTCTTCCTTCGGGTACTCGGGAACACGGAGTCCGGTCGTCTGGATCCCGTACGCCCGGCGTCCAGCGGTCTCAGCCCGCTCCCCGCCGTTCGGCCCCGGAGGGCCGCCCCGGGACTGACGTGCATCCCGGTCCGTAGGTGCTGGGGCCGCTCGTGGTGACACGGCCTGCACGGATTGCAGCACGCGCGGGGCGGCGCGGGCCCCGCACAGATCCTCCGAACACCGGCACCCACGGCTTGGGCGACTCCACAGAAGAGCACGGGAAGAGCGACAGAAGCGCAGCTCGGAAGGTCAGACGGTGTGCGCGTCCGCGACGGTCAGGGCCTCGTCGAGGATGGCCAGCCCCTTCGCCACGTCCTGGGGCGCGATGTTGCAGGGCGGCGCGATGTGGATGCGGTTCCCGGCGGTGAGCGGCCAGATCCCGCCCTTCTTGCAGGCGGCCGCGAACTCGGCCATGGGCGCGTTGTCGGCCCCGGCCGCGTTGTAGGGGACGAGCGGCTCGCGCGTCTCCTTGTCCCGTACGAGCTCCAGCGCCCAGAAGGTGCCCAGCCCCCGCACCTCGCCGACCGAGGAGTGCCGCTCGGCGAGCGCGCGCAGGCCGGGGCCGAGGAGTTCGGCGCCGGTGCGGGCGGACTGCTCGACGGTGCCCTCCTCCTCCATGACGTTGATGGTGGCGACGGCGGCCGCGCAGGCCAGGACGTGCCCGGAGTACGTCAGCCCGCCGGGGTAGGGCCGGCGGGCGAAGGTCTCGGCGATGGCGTCGGAGATCGCGACGCCGCCGAGCGGGACGTATCCGCTGGTCACACCCTTGGCGAAGCAGATGAGGTCGGGGGTGACGTCCCAGTGCTCGGAGGCGAACCACGTACCGGTGCGCCCGAAACCGACCATGATCTCGTCGAGGACGAAGACGATGCCGTGGCGGTCGCAGAGCTCCCGGACGCCCGCCAGGTAGCCGTCCGGGTGAACGAGCACGCCCGGGGCGCCGCCGACGGTCTCCAGGATGATCGCGGCGATGGACCGCGGGCCCTCGAAGACGATGGTGTCCTCCAGGTGGCGCAGCGCGCGCTCGCACTCCTCGGCCGGGTCCGCCGCGTAGAAGGGCGAGCGGTAGGCGAAGGGGCCCCAGAAGTGCACGACGCCGGCGGTCGCGCTGTCGTTGCCGAAACGGCGGGCGTCACCGGTCAGGTTGATCGCGGTGGAGGTGGCGCCGTGATACGACCGGTACGCCGACAGCACCTTGGGGCGTCCGGTGTGCAGCCGCGCCATGCGGACGGCGTTCTCGACGGCCTCGGCGCCCGCGTTGGTGAAGAAGATCTTGTTCAGGTCGCCCGGGGTCCGCTCGGCGATCAGGCGTGCCGCCTCGGAGCGCACGTCGACGGCGAAGCCGGGCGCGACGGTGCACAGCCGGGCCGCCTGCTCGGCGATGGCCGCGGTGACCTTGGGGTGCTGGTAGCCGATGTTCGTGTAGACCAGGGCGCTGGAGAAGTCGAGGAACCGGTTGCCCTCGTAGTCCCAGAAGTACGAGCCCTCGGCCCCCGCGACGGCGAGCGGGTCGATGAGCTCCTGAGCCGACCAGGAGTGGAAGACGTGCTTCCGGTCGGCTTCTTTCACGGCGGCGAGTGCGTCGGCTTCTGGGTTCATGAAACGAGCGTAGTTGTCCAGGATGTGGACCCCGGGGCAGCCGCCGCGCCGCCGTCCGGCGCCCCCGGCCGTGGGCCGTCAGGCGATGGGCGATGATGGCGGCGCCGGTGCGCGAAGGCGGTCCGAGGAAGAGCCGCTGATCAGGGCGACGCGGCTCTCGGCCATTGCGTTCCCCCGGCGGTTCTTGATCCTATCGACCGTACGGATCTTAAGCTGCCGCATCTCGGAATTTGCTTTCCGGTATGTGAAACTCTGGAGGATGTTGTGGAGCAGGGGTTCGGGATTGGCCGCCTGTGGCGGGGGTAGGTGCGGCCGGGACAGGCGCTCAGACAGGAGGACCGGTGGCCGAGCAAACGCGGAGGCTGGTCCTGGGCGGTGCCACGGCCGGGGTCGTGAGCCGCTGCCGGGACTTCACGCGCAGGGCCCTCGACGACTGGGCGTGGCCGGGCGGCCACGAGTCCGCGGAGGACGTCCTGCTGCTGGTGTCCGAGGTGGTGACCAACGCCTGCCTGCACGCCGGCGGCCCGCGCGAGCTGGTGCTGCGGCACAACGCCGAGCGGCTGCGCATCGAGGTCAGTGACGACAGTCCCGAGGTTCCCCGCCGGCGGCTGCCCGGCGACCGGTCGCTGCCGGGAGGGCACGGACTGATCGTGGTGGAACGGCTCGTACGGAACTGGGGTGCGCAGCCGTTCGCGGACGGGCAGCCCGGCAAGACGGTCTGGCTGGAGATCCCTGCGCGGGGGACCCGGGCGTAGCGGCGGGACCGGTCCCGGCGTGGTCGGGTCCGGCGGAGCCGTCCCCGGCGTGGTCGGCTCCGGTGGAGCCGTCACCGGTGGAGCCGGCCCTGGTCCGCTCGTGGTCCGCGGCCGGGGGCGCCTCGTCGGTGAGGAGTCCGGCGCGCAGCCGCGTCAGGGTCCGGTTCAGCAGCCGGGACACGTGCATCTGTGACAGGCCCAGCCGTTCGCCGATCTCGGACTGCGTCAGCTCCTCCCCGAACCGCAGCGCGAGCAGGGTCCGCTCCCGCTCCGGGAGCCCGGCCAGGATCGGCTTGAGGGACTCCAGGCACTCGATCCGGTCGTACGCCCCCTCCTCCTCGCCGAGGGCGGGCCGGCCGGCGTAGGCGTCGCGGTCGCCGTCGTCCTGCACCGGCGCGTCCAGCGAGCGCGCGGAGTAGGCGTGCGCCGCCTTCCGCCCCTCCACGAGCTCCTCGGCGCTCACGTGCAGCTGCTCGGCCAGCTCGGTGTCGGTCGGTTCGCGGCCGAGGTCCTGCTCCAGCGCGTCGTGTGCCTTGGCGGTGTCGATGCGCAGCTCCTGGAGCCGGCGGGGCACCTTGACGGCCCAGCTCGTGTCCCGGAAGAACCGCTTGATCTCGCCGCTGATCGTGGGCATCGCGAACGAGGTGAACTCCACGCCACGCTCCGGGTCGAACCGGTTGATGGCCTTGATCAGGCCGATCGTGCCGACCTGGACGATGTCCTCCATCGGCTCGCTGCGACCGCGGAACCGGCGGGCGGCGTACTTCACGAGGCTCAGGTTGAGCTCGACGAGGGTGTTGCGGACGTACGAGTACTCCGTACCGCCCTCGTCCAGCCCCGCCAGCCGGTGGAACAGGGCCACGGACAGGGACCGGGCCTCGTGAGTGGCGACGTCTGTGAGTTCTGTTCGGTGCATGGCGCTGCGCTCCTCCGACGGTGTGACCCGGGGGCGCCCGGGGCGCGTCGTCGCGCTGTCCCAGGGGATATACCCGCTTGAACTCACCCATACCCTACCCGCGAGTTGCCCCGGTCACCCCGCGGCCTCCGCGTACAGCCGGAACAGCCGGGGTCCTCCGGCCGGGGCGTCCGCCCGCAGCCGGTCCCACGCCCGGGCCGCCGCGGCCCGCGCCGCGGCCCCCGGCCACGGCCGCGGCAGCAGCTCGGGCGGGAGCAGCGGGTCCGGGAGCATCGCGGCGGAGAACGCCGTGGCGAGCGCGACCGCGCGCGCCAGCGCCGCCGCCCCGGCGGCCCGGTCGCCGCCCTGGCCGCCCTGGCCCTCCTGGCCGTCCGGGCCGTCCGGGCCGGCGGACAGCCGCAGCAGCGGCTCGTAGCGGGCCGCGATGGCGGGCAGGGGCCACAGCCGGGCGGCCACGGCCACCGGGTCCGCGGTACCGCCGACCTCCAGGTCGCGGGTGGTCAGGCAGGTCAGCGCCTCCGGCAGGCCCAGCTCGGCCGCGTGGCCGCGCACGTACGGGCCGATCGCGTTCGGGGTGACGTACAGCCCGCCCTGCACCGGCGCGGCCCCCAGGCCCGTCAGCGCGTCCCTCAGGGAGTCCCGGGCCGCCCGCGAGGACTCCGGTACGGCGAAGGCGAACGCGTGCCAGGTGCCGTCCCACGGCTCCAGCCCGCGGTCCTGCCGGTAGGCGTGCCGTACGAACTCCACCTCCGGTACGGCCGGCAGCCCGGGACCGGCCCCGGCCGCCATCCGCAGCACGGCCCGCCGCCCGCGCCCCTCCACGGCGAACCGGCCCTCCGCCTCCAGCCGCTTCACGCACAGCCGCACCTGCTGGTCGGACATCCCGAGCAGGCCCGCGACCGCGTAGAGCTCGCCGCCGTCGACCGTCCCGTCCTCCCGGACCAGCGCGTGGACGACCATCCGGGTGGGAACGCCGCTCCCCGCCGCGGGCGCCGCAGCGCCCGTGCCCGTACCCGCCGTGTCCGCCGTCGCCCCGCTCACCGCGCCACCTCCTTGTGCATCGTCGTCACGGCCCCGAAGCCGAGGACGTCCCGCAGCCACGGGGTGCGCCGCACCGCGACCGCGCGGAACCCGTGCCGCTCGTACAGTGCCCGCGCCCGCGGGTTCTCCGCGACCACGTCGAGCCGGACGCGGTGGCACCCCTGCTCGACGGCCACCGCATCGATCTCCCGGAGCAGCAGCCCGCCGACGCCCCGGCCGCGCTCGGCCGGGTCGACGGCGATGCCGTCCATGAGCAGTTCGCCACGGGCCGGGGTGCGCTCCAACAGCGCCAGCAGGAACACCCGCCACACCCCGCTGACCCGCCCGTACGCGGCCCTGACCGCGGCCGCGTCACCGCCGACCAGGCCGCGGCCGGCGAGGTGGTACCCGGCCACGCCCACCACCCGCCCGGCGGACAGCGCGCTCACCGCCCGGTCCGCGTGCAGATGCCCGGCGATGAAGCGCCGCCCCGCCGCGGCGGGGCCCAGGGCGGCGCCGAGCTTGCCCCCGAACGCCTCCCAGTACAGCTCCGCGACGCGCTCGCCGGCACCCTCGGGCACCCCGCGCCGGACCTCCGTGCTCTTCTCCGTCGTCATACGGGCAAGCTTAATACGTTCATTGTCGCTACGATCGTTTTTGACACGAGCGAATGACGGGAGTTCCCCATGATCCGCCTCCGCCTCCGGCGCAGCGGCCCCCGCACGCCCCGCACACCCCGTGAGCCCCACACGCGCCGCGGCCGGCTCCGTACCGCCCTGCTCCGGACCGCCGCCGCCCTCCTCGCCGCCACGCTCGTCCTCACCGGGGTCGTCCTGTGGCAGCACGACTACGGCCTGCGCGAGCGGAGCGTCACCGTCCCGGCCGCCGGACACGAGCTGCGCGGCGTGCTCGCCACCCCCGCCGGGCGCGGCCCGGGCCCCTTCCCGCTCGTCGTCCTCGTACACGGCGACGGCGAGGCCGACGCCACCCACGAGGGCTTCTACCGGCCGTACTGGGAGGCGTTCGCGCGGGCCGGATACGCCTCGCTGTCCCTGGACAAGCCCGCCGACTGGCTCGGCCAGAGCATGGACGACCGGGCCCGCGAGACCCTCGACGCCATGGCCTGGGCGGCCCGCACCCGCCCCGAGGTCGACCCCGCCCGGATCGGCCTGTGGGGCGCCAGCCAGGCCGGCTGGGTGCTGCCCAAGGTGGTGGCGCGGGCCCCGGCGCCCGGCGTGCGCTTCGTCATCGCGGTCGGCACCGCCGTGAACTGGCACCGCCAGGGGGAGTACCACCTGCGCGCCGGACTGCGCGCCGAGGGGGCCGGCGCCGCGCGCACGGCGGGCGCCCTGCGCGCCCGGGAGGACACGCTCGCGCTCCTGCGGCGCGGGGCGGCGTACGGGGAGTACCGGGCGAGCCCCGGCGCCGATCCCGGACTCACCGCGGAACGCTGGGCGTTCATCAGCCGCAACCACACCGCGGACGCCAGCGCCGACCTGCGGGCGATGCCGCCCGTGCCGGTGCTGCTGATCTCGGGCGCCGATGACCTGAACGTGGACGGCGCCGAGACCGAGGCCGTCTACCGCGCCCTGCTCGCGCCCGGCACGCTGACCGTACGCCGCTATCCGGGGGCCACCCACGCCCTGGTCCGCACCCCGGTCGAGCGCTCCCCGTGGCGGCTGGCGCTGACGGCGGTGTTCGCGCCGCGCGCCCTGTTCCCGCCGGGCCTCCTCGACGACCAGCGCCGCTTCCTGGAGGAACGCCGGTAGCGGGGCCCGGAAACGACGAAACGCCCCCGGAACAGATCCGGGGGCGTCTCGCGTCACTTGTCGGAGTAGCTGAAGTCCCCGACCGTCCAGGCGCCCACGTCCCTCAGCGCGATCCGGTACATCCCGCCCGTCTCGGGGATGCCCAGGGTGCCCTGGAGGATGCGCGCCACGTGGAAGTGCAGATGGGACGGGGCCGCCCCGGCGGCCGGCCCGGGTGGGCCGGCCGGATCGGGTGACCTGAAGATGTCCGCGAACGGGCCCAGTTGGTCGGAGTCCCGCAGGACCTCGGCCACGCGCTGACGCCAGACGCTCTCGGGTGCGAGGCGGCCGGTGATCACGGCACCGTTCACCACGACGGTGAGGGACATCTGATTGCTTTGCTCCGACTCGACCATGGTGGCGATATCGACGAGCAGGTCATCAGGGATCGACATGGGCACGGACTCTAGCAAGGGGCTCTCAGACGCCGGTCGAGGATCCGAGCAGCGCCGAAGCCTCCTGCAGCGGGGTCAGCGCGGGCGCCGGGACGGGCGCGGCGATGTCGCGGCAGGTGAAGCCGAGGCGGGCCAGGGCCCGCGTCACCTCGGCGGCCGTGAAGTCGCGGCGGTCCTGACGGGTGATGACCTCACCGACCTGCTTGACCGGGTAGGACCGGCGGCCGATGATCACGGACGCTCCCGTGACGGGCTCGGGCTTGATGCCCTTCATCGACTGCTCGACCTCGCTCTTCTCGAGGTCGAAGGGGTATCGGGCGATGACGAAGCGCATGATGCCTCACAGACTGGATGGGATACGCGGGGACGACGGAGCGGAAGGCGGGCGGAGCCCGGTCAGGCGGCCATGCCGTGCGCGCGCCGGCGCTCCTGTGCGGGGCGGCTGCGGCGTCCGCGGGAGGAGGCGGCGCTGCGCTTGGGGCGGTCCGAGACGGGGTTGGTGATGGTGACGGGGATCCCGGAG